>JALYGH010000666.1 GCA_030777205.1 Chloroflexota bacterium | reverse complement strand
TGATCGCGGTCAAGAGCTTCGCCTACCTGATCGCCCGCGCCGACCAGCAAGCCGCCCTCGCGGCCGTGGCCGCCCACCTCCGCCCGGGCGGCCTGCTGGCCCTCGATCTGCTGCACCCCTCCCCGGCCTGGCTCCTCGAGCCGCCGGGCAGCCTGCGCCAGGACCTGGTCGAGCACGTCCCCGAGCAAGGCCTGACGGTCGCACGCACCGAGGCGGTGGTGAGCACCGACCTGGCCGCGCAGGTCCGCGTGATCCGCTCCGCCTACGAGATCGTGGCCGACGGCGGCTCGGTCACCAAGCGCTTCGTCGAGTGGCCCTACCGCTACACATACCGCTTCGAGGCCGAGCACCTCCTGGAACGGGCCGGCTTCGAGATCGAGGCGATCTACGGCGGGTATCAACGCGAGCCGTTCACATCGGACTCGCCGACCCTGCTCGTGCTCGCCCGGCGGCGCGGCCCGCGCTGACGGAGCCGTATCATCGTCCCAACGCGCAGTCGACAGGCAGGCGACGGGGCGAGCGCCGGCTCAGCGAAGGGCGAGGTCCGCCACGATCGGCAGGTGGTCGGACCCGCCGTCCGGTCCCACCCACGCCCGGACGGTGGCCAGGTCCGCCGTGTGGAAGATGTAGTCGATCCGCAACAGCGGCACCGACAGGCCGAGGGGCCGCAACGTCGTGGGATAGGTGTGGCCGAATCCCCAGCCGGCTTCGAGGTGGCTGTCGCGCAAGTCGGCGGTCACCTGCTCGTACGAGCGGCTCCAGGCCGTCATGTTGAAGTCGCCGACGAGGACCCTTGGGCCGCCGATCCCGCGGAGGATCGTCGTCAATTCGGCGACCGCGGCGTCGCGCCGGTCGGTCCGATACTGTCGCCCCACCTGCACGAGCGGTCGTACCCCGCGTCCCAGCCCGGGGTAGGTGTCCGTCCGCCGCAGGTGAACGCCCATGAACGCCACCAGGCGACCGTCAAGCTCCACATCGACCAGCAGGCTATCGTGGGCGCCCGACCGAAGGAGGTCGCCGCGGGGATCGAGCAGCGGTAGGCGACTGAAGACGAAGACGCTGCCGTTGCCCGCCTGGTAGGGATACGCGTCGGTCAGCGTGGCGCCGACTGAGTCGAGGGAGTTCCCTCGCGCCTCGACGATGAATGCCACGTCGGGATCGGCGGCGCGCACGGCACGCACCACCGATTCTGGCTGCCCGAGTCCGCGAGCGGCCCCGACGTTGAAGGTGAACACGCGCGCGCCGGGCCCGGTGGCCGTGGGCGGGGCCTTGGGTACGAAGTTCGTCCCGCAGAGGTAGACGAACAGCGCGAGTGGCAGCAGGGTCAGGGTGAGTGCGACGCGCGCGCGCAGGACGAGCCCGGCCAGCAGCAGGAACGGCACCAGGCTGAACAGGTAGGGCGTCATCTCGCGGAGAAAGGCCGGCCAGCCGCCTTCGGCGGTGCCGGCTGCGATCAGGCCGAAGATCGCGGCCAGCGCGGCCAGGTGGAGCAGGGCGAGCGCTGCCAGCCCGAAGCGAACCCTCGCGAGCATCGCTCTCCGTCGGCTTCGGCAGGGCTGATCGCACTGCTCGACTCGAGCAGTGCTGCGGCTCGGCCGGGTCAGCGCCCGAGTGTCCACCCTACATCCGGGATCGAAGCACGACACGGGTCGATCAAGCTCGCCGGCCGGCTACAGCCAATCCACCATGACATAGAGCAAGAGCAGGGAGGCTAGCACGGAGAGCAGGACGGTCAGGACAATCAGCAGGACAGACGTTATCGGCAGGGGCTCACGCCCGCGGAATCCGACCCGGTCATTGGTGGACGGCCTGACGGTTGGGTCCGGACGTGGACGCCCTCGTCCGGCGCGATGACGCGGTGCCTTCCGAGTCACTCCCGCCTGACTACCCGGGGGCGAATGGGCACCCCGGGCCTGCGACAACGTCGCGTATGCCTCGTTGATCAGCTTGGTGGCCGCTTCGGCCTGCTGCAGCCGGGCCGGGTCATTGGGGAAGCGGTCAGGGTGCCAGGCCCGCACCCGCTTCAGATAGGCACGACGAATCGACTCGGGCGATGCGTCGGCCGCGACGCCGAGCACCTCGTAGGCCGACTCCCAGCTCGCCGGCTCGGATGGACCGGCGCTCGCGCCCCAATCTATTCTGTCGAGCACCGGCCGCTCCCTGCATCGTGATGGCGGCGAGGACGGGCCGCGTTCCTCAACCGACCTGGCGGTCGAGCTCCCCTAAGCATGACCGCACTGCCCGTCACGTCGCGCCCACTGGATCACCCGCGCGGTGCCCGGCGCAGACAGCCTTCCGACCATTCAGTACGTCGACGGCGGGCCAGGGATGGCCCGGGCGAACGTCTCGACGACGGGGGGCGCGCCCGCTCACTCGGCACTCTCCACGAGGAGCCGCTCCAGCAGGACCTCGTTGCTGTCGCCGCCGACGAAGACCCCGACGCTCCCCTCGCCGAGCGTAGCGTCGACCTGATCGGCCACCTCGACGCCATTCACCAGGAAGCGGAGGCGATCGCCGACTACCCGCACGGTCAACTCGTTGGGCGCGTCGCCGGGCCGGACGGCCGACGACGGCGTCCACGGCAGGATGTCGATCCAGCGATCCCCGTCGCGTCGCCAGATGCCCACCTCGCCACGATCACCCGCCTCGAGCACGTAGTACCGCCCGCCCTGTGCAACGCCGTCGCGAGGGCCGTCGCCCTGGTCGCGGATGATCAGCCCGTACCCGCCGCCGGGCGGCCCGCCGACCTTGCGGAACGTCGCGGTCATAACGACGTCACGGAGTCGACCAGCGATCGGTGCGCCGACCGCGACGAACTTGCCCGGCTGGCGCGCGAACAGGCGATAACCGCCATCGGCGAGCCAGGCCGTGGATTGCTGATCGCTCGGCCAGCCCCGCTGGTTGTCCGTGAAGCGCTCGTCGAGGAGCACGCGGGGCGTAGCCTGGGCCGTTCCGGGCGGGGCTGCCGCGACCGCGGTCGTCGAAGGGGCCGACACGCCTACCGATGGAGATGATGGATTCGGTAGCGTTGTTTCCGGGGAGCGAGTCGACGTCTCGGCGGCAGCGGGCGCCGGGCCGGACGTCGCTGTGGCGGCTGGCTCCGTAGCGACCGGAGGCGAACTCATTGAGACGGTCGTGCCTGCCGGTATGATCAGGGGAGGGGTCGCCGCGGCCTCTTGTGACGCCCCATCCGAAGCTGCGCCGGCCGCCGCTTCGGGACAGCCGGCGCCCCGATCACACTGGACCGGTGCAACGTCGGGGTCTTTGCGAACCGGTTGCTCAGCATACGAGGGTTCGGCAGCGACAGCGGGCGGGTTCTGGAAGCCCGAAAGGCGCGAGAGCACGCCCAAGCCGGTGACCCCGATGAGCAACAGGACCCCGACGATCGAGGCTGACAAAACCGCGGTGGCGCGCCGCCCGGCCCAGTCCTGACGGTGGAGCACTCGGCCCAGCGACGCGACGGCTCCCGCCGGCCACGCATTGGCCGGCTCGCCCTGCCCGGACGTGCGCGGCATAGAGTGCCGGGCGCCAGGGGATGCAATGTGCTTAGGCCGTGAAACGTTTGCCCGTCCGGGCCGACTGGCGGGCACGGAGTGTGCCGTCGCGATGGGCTTCGTTCCCCACGCTGCGCCGGCACCGTTGGTCCTCGGATGTCCGGCACCCCGTTCGGGGGATCGTGCGGAAGGTGGTGCGCCGGGCGGCGCCGGTGTGCGGGCGGTGTTCCATGCGGCCCGCGGTCGCTTCGGCGCTGGCGCGACGCCGTTCATGCCCGCGCCATCCGTACGATTCGGCCGAAGTCGGCCGGCAGCGCGCGCGGCGGCACGGCTCTGCCACTCGTCGCGCGCGAGCGTCAACGTGGCCTTCGCCCGGCCCAACCCACTTGGCACGAACGGCGCGTCAAGCTGAACGGCGCCAAGCGCGATCAGCTTGGCCAAGCCCTCATTCGTTCGGGCCCTCCCGTGCACTCGGGCGATGGTCTCCACACTCGAAGCCCCGTCGACGGCCGCGAGCATGGCGAGCGTTGCTCGGTCGAGGACGAAAACTCCCTCCCCGTTCAGTTGGTCCAGTTGTTTCAGGGCTCTCGGTACTGCCGCGGGAGGAAGGTCGTTCATCGGTAGCAGGTCCCAATTTAGTGACGAGGCGGCATCCGCGCAACGGGCCGCTAGAGCGGTCGGCTCTCGGTGATGGGGCACTCGTGGTCCCCGAGTTGGGGGATGAGCCGCGAATCGGGCCCGGCGAAGTCACCGGGCGAGACGATGAACATCACCTGGCCGTCCGCAGGCCGGCCGCCGTTGCACTCATCGGTCGTCGCAATCTGATACGCCCCCCCGTCGCGGAGGATCACGAGGCGCCGGCCGGTGTCGTCGAGGGACTCAAGGACCGTGACGGCCTCCACGCTCGGGTATGGGCCCGCCGGTGCGGCTAGGTGCTGGACCTCGTTGAACTGTCGCGCCGCGGCAACCCCCGGTGGGGCGGCGCTCCCGTGCCACCCGCTCCAGTGGGCCACCCCGCCGGTGGTCAGGGCCCAATGCTCGCGGCCGTTGGTAAACATCGCGGTATTCGTATCCTTACGGTAAAGGGCCAGGCCGGTCGTCGTCCGCTGGAGTGCATCGCCGGTTTCGACATCGGCGCGCTCGCACTCGACCGGGTCGCCCATCGCCGGCCCCACCTGTTCCGCGAGGGTGGCGAACCCGAACGCGAACGACGGCGCCTGGCCGGGCGGGCAGGTCGACTGGAGCTGTGCCGCCCACGTCGACGACTGTGGTATCGCGACGACCACGCACATGACGACCAGACGCTGTAGCAGGCGGCGCATCCCGTCACCCTTCCTTCGACTCTGCTCGCAAGCCCGATGGCGCCGCGGCGAGCACTAACCGTTGCCGAGCAGCAGGACGCGTCCGCGCAGGTCGCCGACGACGAGCGAGCCATCCGGGCGCAGTGCCGGCGCGGTCCAGATTGGGGCATTCGCGTCGTAGTCCCAGACCATCTCGCCGGTGTCGGCCTGCAGCGCGAAGACGTGCCCGATGGTGCTGCCGGTGTAGAGGATGCCCTGCCGATCGAGGGCCGGCGAGCTGTAAATGGACCCGTACACATGGAATTGCCAGCGGAGCGAACCGGTCGCGCGGTCAAGCGCGTACACGCCGCCCTTGTTCGCCCCGAAGTACAGCGTGCGCTCGTCGGCACTGAGGGCGGGCGTCGACCAGATGCCGGCTACTTCGCGCTCGGCCTCGTACAGCCAGTTCAGGCTGCCGTCCGGATTGATCGCGTAGAGGTTGCTGTTGTTCGCTCCGACGTAGATCGTGCCGTCGGATGCGAGCATCGGCGAGGCGCCGCTGCCGATGGCGTCCGCGCCCGGGGGCGGGACCGGCGCCGTGACGAGCGGGGTACGGCCGGGGTGCTGCCCGATATCGAAGGCCCAGCGGATCGTGCCCTCACCGCCGCCGCTGCCGGGCGGTGCGACGGCGTAGACCTTGCCGTCCATGCTCGCCACGTAGACCGTGCCGTCGCGCGCAAGCGCCGGGGAGGTCTTGAGCGTGGGCCCTACCTTGGCCGTCCACCGGACCGCGCCATCGGGAGCGATCGCGAACAGCCGACCGGCCCCGCTGGTGACGTAGATCGTCCCATCATCGCCGAGGATCGGCGACGACGTCTGACGCCCCGGACCCAGATCCACCGACCAGGCAGCCACCGCCGCGTCCCCGCTGGACGGTCCTCGAATCGCGTAGAGCGTGCCGCGTGCCTCCGGCGTGGCCCCACCGGTACTGAAGCCGAGGTAGACCGTGCCATCCGGCCCGAGCGCCGGGGTGCCGTGGAATGACGAGGCCCCGGCCGGGTGGAAACGCCACGCCATCTCGAGCAGCTCGCCCTCGCCGGGATCGCGGAGGGCGTACAGGCCGCCCGGGAAGTTGCCGATGTAGATGGTCCCGTCGGGCGCGATCGCCGCCGAACTCTGGATCTCGTGGCGCGGATCACCGGGGTCCGCGAATGCCAGGCTCGGGTGCGCCGTATCGAACGAACGCGCCAGCACCGGCCGTGCCGGGCCCGCGTACGGGCTCCTTCCCGTATGCTGCGGATCCATCTGGTACATCGGGCGGCCCTCCACATTCCGGGGAGGAACGGCCGACTGGACGGGTGCGACGGTTGGCGTCGACGCGGGGGCGTGGGCGACCGGGCCCACGGGCGGCGCGGCGGCCGGTGCCGTCGTGGCAGCGGCCGGCAC
>JALYGH010000665.1 GCA_030777205.1 Chloroflexota bacterium | reverse complement strand
TCGGCACGCGCCTGAACTACGTGATCGGGTACCTGGCGCCGCCGCGCTTCCGCGCCGACGCCCAGTTGATCCAGGTCGACATCGAGCCGGGCGAGATCGGCCACAACCGGCCGGCCGACGTCGGGATCGTCGGCGACGCCGGCGCGGTCCTCGGGCAGCTTGCTGAGGCCGCCGCGGGCCGCCTGGACCGTCGGCGCTACGCCGCATGGACGGAGCGCCTGGCAGGCGTCGAGCAGAGCAAGCGGCCGGACGCCGAGACCAAGCTGAGCACCGATCAGCGGCCGATCCACCCGCTGCGACTCTGTAAGGAAGTGCGCGACTTCCTCGACCGCGACGCGGTCCTGGTCGTCGACGGCCAGGAGATCCTGAACTACGGGCGCCAGTCAATCCCGACCTTCGAGCCGGGCCACCGGCTCAATTCCGGGCCGTTCGGGACGATGGGCGTCGGGCTGCCGTTCGGGATCGGCGCCAAGGCGGCCAAGCCGGACAAGCAGGTACTGGTGCTGCATGGGGACGGCTCGTTCGGCCTGAACGCGATGGAGCTGGATACGGCGGTCCGCTGGAAGCTGCCGGTCGTCACGGTCATCAGCCTGAACGGCGGCTGGACGGCCGACCCGAACCGCGACAAGCCCGGCCGCGACCTGGGCTACACGCGCTACGACAAGATGGCCGAGGCGCTCGGCTGCCACGCCGAGTACGTCGAGGATCCGGACGGGATCCGCCCGGCCCTCGAGCGGGCCTTCGCGTCCGGCATCCCGGCCGTCGTCAACGTCCTGACCGACTGGCGCGCGCGCGCCATGACGGGGGCCTTCGCCGTCTACTCCACGTAGCCCGCGTCCAACAAGAGAGGCTGCGCCACCGACAGAGGATCTGGACATCCCCTCTGGCTGCCACCCCTACGATAGATCGGTATACCTGCCTGGCCGTTGTCGTCCGCCGCGCCCCAACCTACACGATCTCAAGGCCGACGTAATTCTCGGCCAGCGTCCGCGCCGCGGCCGGCGACGTGCACACGTAGTGAAGCTGGGAGAGCTGGAGACGCTGATCGAACCGGTCGTCGCCCTCGAAGCGGTGCAGCATCGAGGTCATCCACCAGGAGAAGTGCTGGGCTCGCCACACGCGCCGGAGGCAGGTCGCCGAGTAGGCCTCGAGGAGGGCGGTCTGCCCCGTTCGATACCAGGCCGCCAAGGCTTCGGCCAGCACGCGCACGTCGGCAATCGCGAGATTCATCCCCTTCGCCCCGGTGGCCGGGACGATGTGCGCGGCGTCGCCGGCCAGGAACAGCCGGCCGTACTGCATCGGCTCGACGACGAAGCTGCGCATGGTCGTGATGCCCTTCTCCAGCGTCGGGCCGTCCCGGAGTGTCCAGCCGTCGGTCGTGGCGAGGCGCGTCCGCAGCTCCTGCCAGATGCGTTCGTCCGGCCAGTTGTCGAGCACCTCGTCGGGGCGGACCTGGAGGTACAGTCGGCTGATCTCCGGCGAGCGAAGGCTGTGCAGCGCGAACCCGCGGTCGTGGTAGGCGTAGATCAGCTCGTCGGTGGACGGGGCGACAGCGGCGAGGATGCCGAGCCAGGCGAACGGGTACTCCCTCTCGTACTCGGTCAGCACCCCGTCTGGGATGGCTCCGCGGCAGACGCCGTGGAAGCCGTCGCATCCCGCCACGAAATCGGCCCTCAGCTCCTGGACCCCTCCCGCGTGGCGGTAGCGCACGACCGGCGTGCCGGACATCAGGTCGTCGATGCCGACCGCCTCGGCGTCGAACAGGATCGGACCACCGGCTTCCAGGCGGGCGCGGATCAGGTCCTTCACCACCTCCTGCTGACCGTAGACGGTGATGGCGCGCCCGCCGGTGAGGTCGCTGAGGGGGATGCGGTGGCGCCGCCCCTCGAAGCGCAGCTCGATGCCATGGTGGACCAGGCCATCGCGTGTGAGCCGCTCGCCAACGCCGGTGGCGCGCAGCAAATCGACCGAGCCCTGCTCGAGCACCCCGGCCCTGACGCGCCTCTCGACGTAGGCGCGGTCGCGGCTCTCGAGGACGACCGACTCCACGCCCGCGAGGGCCAGCAGATGGGAGAGCATCAGCCCGGCCGGGCCGGCCCCGACGATGGCGACCTGGGTGCGCGGCATGGCTACTCCGGCAGCCCATTTAAGGATCGGACGGCGGTCGATTGCGCCGAACGCTGGAGGATATGGGTGAGACCGGCCTCAGCAGTCAACCCGCGCGACGATATGGCGGCGACGACGCGAGCTTACTCGAAGTCCATACGGATCGCCGACAGCATTTCCAGCCGGCCACCCCGGACGCGGATGTCCGGTGCCTCGCCCGGCCGGTCGAAGTGCTCGAAGGTCGTGAAGCTCGCCACGGGCAACCCAGACCCGTCGGTGGCCGACCAGGAGATCCACTGCGTGTTCGTGATACCGCCGATCTCGACTAGCGGCTCCTCGAGTCGCACTACGCCAGAGATTCGGTACGTGCCCGGCTCACGGACCACCAGTCGTGCGACGGAAGATGCGGCGGCCACGTGATGGGCACGTACGGGCTCGGCTGATACAACGGGCGGGGCGGCGGCGACCGACGCCACGTCGAGGGCGCTCGCGGCGGCCATCAGTCCAGTCAGTTTCAGGAAGGTACGGCGGTCCATCATTGTACCCGGTGTCTAGATCGGAGGGTCCAGACAGGAGAATTTGGACCGGTAGGTCCACGGCGAGTCTATCACGGCAGTTTCGCGATGGCGAACGTTTCCGGCCGCCGGCCCGGCCTCGATGGGGCCCACGCCCGGCGGGCGTGCCCGCTGCCTCGGTATCGAGCCCGACCTCGTGCCCAGTCATTTCGACCGAGAGCGGTAACTCGAACCCCGGACGCGGGGTAAAGGCTCGACACGCCGCCCGGGCTCTTCTACCATGGTCGCCCGTTCCGGCTGGCATCGGAGGGAACACTATGTGGAACACGTTCAGGACGGATGTCGAGCAGGGGATCGTCGCCGGGATCACGTCGATCGCCGGCGGTGGCGGCGACTCGATCCACGCCTACGTCGCCCGCCCTGACGGCCCTGGCCCGTACCCGGGCGTCGTGCTGGTTCACCATCTCCCCGGTTGGGACGAGTTCTACCAGGAGTTCACTCGCCGCTTCGCGAACCACGGCCTCAGCGCGATCTGCCCGGACCTGTACTGCCGCGACGGCCACGGCACGCCGGACGACGTCGCCGCCAAGGTGCGCGCCGAGGGCGGTGTCGCCGACGACCGCGTCGTCGCGGACTGTGATGCCGCGATGCGCTGGCTGAAGGACTCCCCGACCAGCAACGGCAAGGTCGGGATCATCGGCACCTGCTCGGGCGGTCGGCACGCGGTGCTGACCGCGTCGCGCATGGAGGGCTTCGGCGCGGTGGCGGACCTCTGGGGCGGTGGCGTCGTCGCCTCACCGGACCAGCTCAACGAGAGGCGGCCGGTGGCACCGATCGACCTGACCCCGAACCTGAACGCCCCGCTGATCGGGTTGTTCGGTAACGAAGACCAGTCGCCCAGCCCGGCCCAGGTGGATCAGCACGAAGCAGCGCTGCAGGCGCACAGCAAGACCTACACCTTCCACCGCTACGACGGCGCTGGCCACGGCTTCTTCTACTACGACCGTCCGGCCTACCGGCCCCAGGCGGCAATGGACGGCTGGAACAAGGTTGTCGAGTTCTTCAACCAGTACCTCACGTAAGCGAGCGGTGGCGAGGAGGATGACAGCATGTGCACGATGATCGCCGTGAGCACGGCCGTCCGCGGGAGCGGCAAGGGCGCGGCGGGCTGGTTCCCGGTGACGAAGGCGAACGTGGGCTACGACCACGCGACCCACGGCGAGAGCGAGCACGCGCTGCTCGTCGACTTCGTCAACCCCGACCTCGGGCCGTCCGCGCGGGTGGCCGTCGAGCTGGACATCGCCTCGGGTAAGGCGCTCATCGAGCAGCTCCGGGCGGCGATCGAGGCGGCCGAGCAGAGCGGCGTCGCCGAGTAGGGCGCACGCCGGGAGCGTGGCCTCGGCGGGCGCGTCGGGGGAGCCAAGGATCCGGACTCGGCTCCGGCGGTTCCCCCGACGTCGTCCGGTGCCGTGGATCGCCGTCAGGGACTCGACAGCCTTGCCGAGCGCGGACGCCGGGTACCTTGCGACAACCCCGGATGGGGGTCGCGGTGACCCATCCACCGCCGACGTTCGAGCGCTCGTCGTCGCCTTGATCGATGATCCTGTCTATTGCGAGCGGTTGACCGGAAACGGTCCGCAGTTGCTTGACATTCCCCACCGGCTGGACCATAGTTGGGGCGCACGTGAGCCTGTGCGACGGCTCGGCAAGGGTGCCGGCGGTCCTCGCGCCGTTCATGGACAAGGGCACGTTCCGCGCGGTTTCCGGACCGCCTGGCTCGGGATCGCGGCGCCGAGGAGGACGCCATCACTGCCTACCTGATTCGCCGGTTCGCGCACTCGCTGCTCGTCCTCGTCGGCGTGCTGGTCATCGTCTTCGTGCTCGGCCACGGCATCGGCGATCCGGCGAAGATCATGCTGCCGCCCGATGCGTCACAGGAGCAGTACCTGGCAACCCGGGCCCAATACGGCTTCGACGACCCGCTGTACGTGCAGTTCGGCCGCGCGGCGGCCGGCTGGCTCCAGGGTGATTTCGGCACGTCGCTCTGGCAGCGGGTCCCCGCCCTGCCGGTGGCGCTCAGCCGGATCCCGGCGACGCTCCAGCTCGCGTTCACGACCGCCCTGATCGCGATCCCGACCGCCATCGTCATCGGCACGATCTCGGCGATCAAGCCGCGCTCCTTCCTGGACCGCGCGCTGACGGTGATCTCGCTCGGCGGGGTCTCGACGGCCGAGTTCTGGCTCGGGCTGATGCTAATCCTGGTCGTCGCCGTGCAGCTCGGCTGGTTGCCGACATCCGGGTACGGCGGCATCGAGCACACGATCTTGCCGGCCCTCACGCTCGCCTTCCGGCCGATCGGGCGCATCGCCCAGGTCGCCCGCGGCGCCATGCTCGACGAGATGAGCAAGCCGTACGTGACCACCGCCCGCTCGAAGGGGCTGGCCGAGCGGGTCTGCATCTTCGGCCACGCCTTCCGCAACGCGGCCATCCCGATCGTCACCCTCAGCGGCGACGAGACGGCCTCGCTCCTGAATGGTGCGGTCGTCGTCGAGACCGTCTTCGGCTGGGCCGGCATCGGCTCGCTGCTGATCCAGTCAATCGGGCGACGCGACCTGCCGCTCGTCGAGGCGACGGTGTTCGTCATCTCGGCCATGATCATCACGCTCAACTTTGCGGTCGACTTGATCTACACCAAGGTGGACCCTCGCATCCGATTCGGCGCGTCGGCGGCGTAGCCGCGGGCGCCCTGATAGGCGGCGAGCCTGACACGAGGGAGTGCGGGTGGCAGAGAGTATCCAAGCAGTCAAGCCCGGCGGCGAAGGACATTCCGTCGCGCGCGACGCCGCGGCGGACCCGTCGCGCGCGGCCGGGCCGTCGAGTCGCATCACCTTCCGAGACGTACTGCGCGCCCTCCTCGGCGACAAGGTCGTCCTCGTCGCACTCTGCTTCATCATCCTGGTCCTGGGGTCGGCCGTCTTCGCCGGCGTCGTCACGCCCCACGATCCGTATGCCCAGTCGATCCGGATGCGCAACAAGCCGCCCGGCACGCCTGCCCTCCAGCCCGGTGCCCCGCCCCACCTGCTCGGCACCGACGCCCTCGGCCGGGACACCCTTAGCCGCCTGATCTACGGCGCACGCATCTCGCTCACCGTTGGCCTCGCCACCGCGCTCATCTCCGGGACGCTCGGCGTGACCCTCGGGCTGATCGCCGGCTACTATCGGGGCAAGCTCGACGACCTCATCATGCGGCTCGTCGACCTCCAGATGAGCCTGCCGTCCCTGCTGCTGGCGCTCTTCGTGCTGTTCGCGCTCGGCGCCGGCTTCCAGAACCTGGTCCTCGTCATGGTGATCACCCGTTGGATGGTCTACGCCCGGATCACGCGGGCGATGATGCTCTCCCTGCGCGAGCGTCCGTTCGTGGAGGCGGCGCTCACGCTCGGCGCGAGCGACCGGCGCGTCGTCCTCGTGCACATGCTGCCGAACCTGCTCTCACCGATCCTCGTCCTCTGCACGCTCGAAATCGCCACGATGATGCTATCGTTGGCGGCGCTCGACTTCCTCGGGCTCGGCATCCAGCCGCCGGATTCTTCCTGGGGCCTGATGCTCGCACAGGGACGCGAGTACATCACATCCGCCTGGTGGCAGGTCACGTTCCCCGGTCTGGCGATCCTGCTGACGGCGCTCAGCTTCAACGTGCTGGCCACCTGGGTCCGCGTGATCACCGACCCGGTCAGCTCGTGGCGCTGGATTCGACGGTCCGGGGCGCGCGCGACGGCGTAGGTCGGGCGCCTGCCCGACGCATCGATCCACGCCGAGGCGCGGTAGCTCGTGTGACATGAAGGGGGTGACCACCGGGACCACCTGGAACGTCGGAATGTCAATAGCAAGACGGGAACGCCCCGCCCGCCACGAAGCCGGGCATCGGGATGATGCACGTGGGCCGTTCGACCGGTTCCGCGCGCGAGGATAGCCGCGGATCGGAACGGCGGATCAGTGACGCTTGGGAGGACACCACATGCCGAGTCGTAGGGAGCATTACGCGTCGCTTGCCGGGGGGCGAGATCGTCGCCGATCTCCGGGCAGGCCCTTCAGCGCGACGGCACTAATCCTGGGCTGCCTGGTCCTGCTGGCCGCCTGTGCGCCGGCCGCGCCGCCGGCGGCCCAGCCTGCCAAGCCCGCCGAGGTCACC
>JALYGH010000664.1 GCA_030777205.1 Chloroflexota bacterium | reverse complement strand
CCCTGCAGGGCCTGGCGCGGGGGCACATCTTCACGGCCTCGCCGGCCAAGCTGCTCGTGGTGGCGCTCGAGGGGGCCGGGCTGCCGACCGAGCAGGCGATGGCGATCGCGTCGGGAGCCGCCAACGGCCTCTTCCTGCTGGCGCTCGTGTCGCTGCTGCTGGCCGCGTGGTCCGGACGGCTGCCATTCGTCGCGGCAGCGGTCGGGGTGTTCTTCCTCTACTTGCTCGTCGGGGCGCAGGCATTCCATCCGTGGTACCTGCTCTGGCTGGCGCCCCTGGCGGCGTTGGTGCCGCATCGCCCGCCGCAGGCGCTCGCGGTGGCGTTCATGCTGCTAGCGCCGCTCGTCTACCTGTTTCACCATCGGCCCGTGCCCGTGGTGCTGTGGGTCTTCGTACCGATGGCGCTCCTGGCGCTCTGGTGGAGGGCCTGGCTCAGCTGGCCCGGCCCCACGGGCAACGCACCTGCGACCCGAGGTCCGGCGCTGGTCGATGGCGAGCGTCGGGTTAGTCGGGCTGATCTGGCGGAGGCCGTGTAGTGGCGACGACATCCATCGCGGTCGGCGTCCCGCGAGCCAGGCTGAAGCGGCTCGCAAGCGTCAGGATCGATCGAGCGCTGGCTTATGAGCTGATCCTGCTCAGCGGCCTCGTTGTGGCGGCCGGAGCCATCCGCCTGCGCGAGTTCGCGACCGCCCCCAGCTGGACCGATGAGGTGCGCGAGATCGTCATCGCCCTGGACATCGCCACCGGCCAAGCCTTGCCGCTGACGAACATCCACGCCTACATCGGCGCGATCTGGAATTACGTGCTCGCGGCAGCATTCCTGACGGTCGGGCCGTACCCGGATCTCCCGCGGCTGGTCGCGCTCACCTTCGGACTGGGCACGATCATCGCGACCTACCTGCTTGGCCGCCGGCTCGGTGGACCGGTCACCGGCGGCATCGCGGCCGGGCTGCTGGTCGTCTCGGGTACCCACGTGCTGGTCAATAGCCGCATCGCCTGGTCCCACAGCATCACCCCCCTGTTCACGACCCTGACCATCTGGCTCCTCCTCGGCGCCACAGCCGGCGGCCGGCGCCTGGTCTTTGCCGGTCTTACGTGTGGCCTGGCCGTGCAGACGCACATCACGGCGGCCGCGCTCGTCCCGGCGGTCGGGGCGTTCGTCCTCGGCTGGCGTCGCTCATGGTTGAGGAGCCGTTGGGTATGGCTGGGCGGGCTCGCGTTCCTGGGGGCGAACACCAACGTCCTGCTCTTCCACCTCCTCAATGGCCCCCAGGTCATGTTCGCGCACGCCGCCAAGGCGTACGGCAAGGGCCCGGGACAAGAGTTGGTATCGCGGTTCGTCGGCGGGGACACCCAGGCCGAGCTCTTCGTCGCCAATGCCGGCCGGCTAGCGCTCACATCCGTCCGCATCCTCAGCGGCGCCGTCGATATCCGGCCTACGGTCACCGCGTACTTGAGTGACCCGCTGATCATCGCCAGCGTCGTGCTGTTGCTGGTCGGTCTCGTCCAGGTAACGCGGCGGGTTTCCGTGCTCCCCCTGCTTGTCCTGATCGCGTGGGGGCTGCTGCTCATCTTCGTCGTCAAGAAGTCCGAGGTGATCCCGAATGCACGCTTCCTGATGCCCGCGATCCCATTGTCGCTGGCGCTCGTAAGCTGTGGGATCACGCAGTGCGCGCGGCTCTTGACCCGGCGGGCGCTGATCCGGGGTGCGATCGTGGTGACGTTGACCGGGGCGCTGGCGTTCGCCTCGCTGGCTGGACTTGAGGCGCGCCTCGGAGACCTGAAAGACTCCAGCCAGACTTCAGCCGGCCTGGCCCGGATGGTCGACATCGTGGCGAGCACCCGCGGGCCATCTGAGCCTGTGTTCGTCGACCCGTTGCTGGTGAGGCTGTGGCTTGACGGCGGCGGCACCGTCAACATGGCTTTGAAGTACCGATTCCGCGTGGTCGGCGTGCCGATGGTCGATCTCCGCGAGCGTAACGAGCGTCCGCCCGACGACCGGTTCGAGATCGATACGTGCGGCACCAATCGAATCGTTCTCCAGCAAGTGCGGATCGGCGACGGAGATCCTCTCGAGCGCCTGCTGCCTGGACGCTCCGTGCCACCGGTGGGCACGGCGGTGTGGCTAGTACGGGTGGCCGATCCGAAGGAAACCCCGAGCGGATCGACCCTGGTGATCCGTCACCAGCCTCCAATCATGGCCAGCGGCCGTGCCATGTTTGCCTGCGGTCGCGACCGCCTGATCTGAGGCCCCGGCCCGGGATCACGCCGCATGCGCCCGCGAATGGCCCCACGGCGGCGCCATCCCGAGTTCCTGAAGCTCTGGGCGGGCCGGACGGTCTCGCGCTTCGGCTCGCAGGTCAAGCTCGTCGCGCTCCCCCTGGTGGCCGCCATCGCCCCGGAGGTGACGCCGGCCCAGATGGGCGTCCTCGGAGCGGTCCAGTTCGCGCCGTTCCTCCTGTTCGGCCTCGTCGCCGGCGTGCGGGTGGACCGACCGCGGCGGCGGCCGATCATGATCGACTCCGGCGCGGGCGCGCGGTCAGCCTCGGTAGCCACGGTGGCCAAGAGCATTCGGAGGTAGCTCTTGCGTGCCAACGGTAGCGCGCGGGTGTGCCGCGTTAGCTGGTCCGCGACCTCGCGCGGGACTTCGACGACGATCGCCGGCACGCCGGACCTCCGTAGCAGTTCCTTGTCCCGGTGACGCGATGGGATCTTGCCCCACCCCTCGTTGCGTGCCTGTTCCTCGTTTCCGCGAGCCTGGGCAAGGATGCTCGCCTCAATCTTCGGCCCGGCTTCCCTGGCGGCTCGTTGAGCGTACTCCCGCACCCACTGCGATCCCTTGCCCGTCGCTGTCGGGTCGCGGACGAAGGGCTCTGGCGCCCAGGGCCGGATCAGCGTACCGAACGGCCCCCGGTGGAAGTACGTGAACCCCGAGTACCCCACTCGCAATCGCGACCGGTCCGGGTCGATCGGGTCGCTGACGCTCCGCCAGAGATCGACCACGCCATCAAGGCGTGGCAGTCGCCAGTGCTCGGCAACCGCCTCCAGTTCGTGGCACGCCTCGGCGGGCAAGTGGGGCGCGTGGGTCGCAATGAATGCCTCGCGCTCCTCCGTCCGGCGCTTCTCCGCGAGGTTTCGGCGCTCCTCTATGCTCAGGGCCTGTTGCCGAACTCAGTTCGGGGTGAACGGCTGGCAGTAGCAGCAGACGTGGTGGTCCGGCCCGAGGTGGAGGGGGAGAGGGAGGGGGAGGCGGGCGCCCGAGAAGAGCCCGCCCGGTCGAAG
>JALYGH010000663.1 GCA_030777205.1 Chloroflexota bacterium | reverse complement strand
GCGCCGGCCGCAGACGCGCAGCGCTGACGCCGGCGGCGTCGATCCGCTCGCGGTCGCCGCCGCCCGAGCCCCGGCGCGGGCAGGCGGGTCCGCACGAAGGCCGCGGGGTATACGAGCACGAATCGATTTTGGAGGTGCCCGATGGGATCACGTAACGAGACTCCGAACACCCCGAACGTCAGCGAGACCGAGCTGCGTGAGATGCACATGGACGACCTCCGCGAGGAGGCCAGGCAGGAGGGCATCTCGGGCGCCTCGGACATGCGCAAGGAGGAGCTCGTCCAGGCCGTCGCCCAGCAGCGAAGCGGCGGAGGATCCCAGCAGGAGCAGGGCGACGGCGACGTCGGCGCGGGGCCCGACGGCGGCGAGATCCGCACCGGGCCGGAGACCTCGCGCTCCCTGCAGTACGCCCAGGAGGTGACGTCGCCCGAGGACGATCCCGAGCGCCCGGGGCGCAGCCTGGCGACGACGCATCACGAGGTGATCAAGCAGTGGGCCGAGGAGCGCGGCGGGGTTCCGGCGACCGTCGAGGGGACCGAGCACGGCGATCACCTCGGCGTGCTGCGCTTCGACTTCGGCGGCGAGGCCGAGAACCTGCGCCACGTGACCTGGGAAGAGTGGTTTCAGACATTCGACGCCCGCCGGCTGAACTTCATCTACCAGGATGAGCGCAGCGACGGACGGCAGAGCACCTTCTTCCGGCTGGAGAGCCCGGAGCGCGAGGACGCCTGAGCTGAGTGCTTCGCGCCGGAAGTTCGTTGATGCTCGCCCCGACGGCTGGTCGTGATCTGACGGGCGCTGGTGACGCGCCCGCGTGCTTGAGGGGTCTGTAGAAGAGTTGGTGGCGGAGCACCCGGGCGCAAGGAAGCGCCGGGCGGGCGGGCCGGCTTCCCCTTGGCGTGGCCGACGAGGCCGACATGACCGAGTCCCACAGCGCGCCCTAGTAGTCCGCTGGTTCATGCGCGGGTAGTCACGGCGCCCGGCGGCTCGCCACGACGCGATCTGTACGATCGCGTCGACCTTCTTCACCATCGAGTACTCGCGCAGCAGCTCGCTGAAGAGGTAGTCGTAGCAGGTGGTGAACCCAAGCCGCCCGTGGCGGGTGCTCAAGACCAGGCGGTCGTCGCGGCCGCTCTCGGTGTAGTCCTTCTCGATCCCCGGCAGGAAGACCTTGTCGTAGGTGTTCTCGTCGGCGAGGTAGTCGGCGTTGCGGCCGATCACGAACGTGCGGTTCAAAAAGCAGTCCTGCCGCTCGACGGCGACGAGGTTGTTGAGCACGATCGCCTCGAGGTCTTCTCCGATCAGCGCCTGCAGCTCGCTCTCGATCCAATCCGCGTGGGCCTCGGTGACGGCCTGCTTCATGTAGGCCAGGCAATCCTCGCGCGCGTCCCAGAAGTATCCCGACAAGCAGAACTCGGGGAACACGGCGATGTTGACCCCGCGCTCCTTGCAGATGCTCGCGGCCCGCAGGATCTTGTCCTTGTTGGCCTCGACGTCGGGGACGTCGGCGCGGATGTTGGCCAGCCCCACCGACAGCTTCGATGCGTCGTCACAGTAGCTGCGCTCGACCACGAGGAACTCGTCGCTCTCCATGGCCTCCTCGATGTCCGGGCCGGCGACCCTACCAGCCACTGGTGGTGTCGCTCTGCGCGAGAAGCGACACGGATGCCGGTGGGAACCATCCTCGAAGGGTCCCGCGCGCACCTGCGCGAACACCCCAGTCGAGCCAGCCTGCGCCTCGTAACGAAGCCCGCTGTGGTCGGGCGTGCGCGCGGCACGAACAGTACGCTTCCGTTCTGGGACCTGTCTGAGGGAGGATTGAACCTTGTCAATCGATGTGCAGCAGCCACGGCCCTATGACCTGGTGAGCAATGCCAACCAGATTGCCGGCGTCGCCGGCGGGGCGTTTGAAGCTAACTTCAACTACCGGGTCACGGAGGGACACGACGAAGTCACGGGCTACTTCATGGCCGGCGACGGTGTGGGTGGCCACGGGCAGTTTCAGCTGACCGTCGACGTGTCGAGCGCGTCGTTCCAACTCGACCGGGTCTTCGTCGAGGTGTTCCACGTCTCGGCCAACGACGGGGCCGAGCTGGACAAGGTCATCGTCCCGGTGGTGCTGGGGCCGAAGATCATCCCTGGCTATCTCAACTACGTGGAGCACTTGGTGAAGTCAGGCGAGACGCTGTGGGCCATCTCGACCCAGTACTACGGGTCGGGGAATCTCTACTACCGCCTCGTGGCGGCGAACCCGCACACGATCTCGAACCCCAATGTGATCCACCCGGGCGACATCATCCGCGTCCCGCGCGACTGACCGAGCGCACGGCGTTTCGCCGTCCAGTTCTTCGCGGTCCTAGCGTTGGTCGATCAGAGAGTTTCGGCGTGACTTGATCGGAGCGTGGCGTCGCCCCAACTGACGGTTCTCCGCCGGAGATCCACTTCGTTGCTTATGACCAACGAAGGGGAATGGTGCAGATGATCGTGATCGGGGCGGACACGCACAAGCGCTCGCACGCGCTGGCGGCCGTCGACAATGCAACTGGCCGGGTTCGCGGCGCTCGGCAGATCAAGGCCGAGGAGGCGGGGCATCTCAGCGCGGTGCGCTGGGCGCGAGAGCTCGATGACGAGCGGGTGTGGGCGATCGAGGACTGCCGCCGCGTGTCCGGGCGCCTTGAGCAGGCGCTGATCGCCGCCGGCGAGCAGGTCGTCCGCGTCGCGCCGCACCGGATGGGAGCCTCACGACGCGGTGAGCGCCAGCCCGGCAATTCCGATGAGACCCGATGCGCTCGCGATCGCCCGAGCCGTCGTCAAAGACGGCGTGCAGGACTTCCCGGCCGCGCATCTGGATGAGCATGTCTGATCACCGCAAGGACCTCGTCGCTGAGCGCACGCGCGTCCAGAACCGGTTGCGCTGGCATCTGCTCGAGCTCTGCGGCGAGCTTGAGCAGTCACTGCGCCGCGGCGCGCTGGAGCGACCGCGGCAACTGGACCGCATCGACCGGTGCCTGCGGCGCCTGCCCGCCGGCGCTCGTGTCCGCGTCGCTCGTGAACAGATCGTGCATCTGTGCGAGCGACGCGAGCTTCGCCCGGCTGGCGAGCTGGCGGTCGCCGCCGCGGTTCCAGCGCTCTGCCGACTGAGCACGGGCACCGAGCTCCCGGCTTGAGAGTAGGCTCGCGGCAGCCAGCCGTTCGGGTGCGCGCCCGCCGACCGGACGGGTTTATCGCGCGGTAAACCAACGTCTGGCGTGCTGCCTGTCCGCATTGGCCCCCGATCCGCGTCTTGATGCGTGCGCCGGCCGGGCCCGCGGGCCACGCTTCGGGCTTGGCGGCGCAACCGCTTGCGTCCTTGAGCCGCTTGCTACGGCTGCGCGCAACCGGCCGTGGCCTGCTTGGGGCGGCTGCTCTTCGAGCTGGCGCCTGGCTTCCCGCAGCCACGCGCGGCGACCCTCGCCGGTGCGCAGCTGCTCGGGCAGCTCATTCCTGCGGGCCCTCGCCGTAAAGCTCATCTTCGGCGGCGTCGACGGGCCTTGGCTTCCTCAAGGATCGCGCACGCGATCTGCTCGACGTCTCAGCGCGAGCAGCGCCGAGTTCCTCGAGCAGCGCCGGGGACAGCAATCGGCTGTGCTTGCCGTCACACACCAGTTGCTGGAATCCGGCTACCTTCAATGGACCACGCGAACTCCGCGCAACCGGAGCCCTTCATACAAGTGAACACGGAGGCTGATGGCTTTTTCAACGCCTTGGATGGGACGAAAGCGGGTTGCGTTCGTGCCGCTCTTTCGGTCGAACGCCGCGCCGCCCGATCAGGTTCCGGCGGACTGGGAGGCGACCATCCTCCGCCGGGTGCTCTACGACCCGCGCCCCGAGGCACAGG
>JALYGH010000662.1 GCA_030777205.1 Chloroflexota bacterium | reverse complement strand
GTCCCGATCCCGTAGCGGCGGGGGCCAGGGGAAGGGTTCGAACTGCCAGCAACTCATCTTCATCCCTTTGCAGGCTCATCGGGACGATCGGGACGAGCCTCGGGCTGCCCTTGGGCCGGGCAGGCTCTTCGTCGCCGAGGCTCGCTCAGGATGACATTGACGTTGCGCTCGGCACCGCGGCTACGTAGCCCTTGATACGTTGCTGGCCCCCGCCCCCTGGCCCCGCTCCTACGCTAACGGCGCCCGGCTCTCGCGGCTCCCGAGGCCGGCGAGCGCGCCCGTGGCGGCCCAGAGCGCGGCCAGCAGCCATTCGTGGAGGCGCGGCGCATCGAGCTGCGAGAGGATAATCGCCAGCAGGACGCCGAGCGCGGCCAGCGTGATCTGCTTGCTCAGCGCGGGCCGCCGGAGCCGGACATCGAGCAGCATGTTGGCCGCGATGCCGCCGCATAGTCCCAGCAGGTAGATCAGCAGGTACGTCGACATGGTCCAGCTGCGCCTCGGCGCGTGCCGCGCGGACATAGCACACCGGAGGGCTCCGCGAATGAGAGGGGCTACCGTTAGCCTACCGTATTGGCCACGGCGCCGCCCCGTTTGCGCGGTCCGCATAGAATAGGCGCAGTTCGTCGGCACGGGTGCCGGCGCAGCTCAGATCATCTGGACGGACCGAGTGATGAACGACGTTGCCCTGGTCACCGGCGGGGCTGGGTTCCTCGGCTCGCACGTCGCCGAGGCGCTCGTCGCCGGTGGCGAGGAGGTCGTCGTCCTCGACGACCTCAGCGGCGGCTTCGCGGAGAACGTCCCGGGCCGCGCTCGCCTCGTCGTCGGCAGCATCCTCGACCGTGACCTGGTCGAGCGGATCTTCCGCGAGCACCGAGTGCGGCACGTGTATCACCTGGCGGCGTACGCGGCCGAGGGCCTGAGCCACTACATCCGCCGCTTCAACTACCAGAACAACCTGATCGGCAGCGTCAACCTGATCAACGCCAGCGTCAACCACGACGTGGAGTGCTTCGTCTTCACCTCGTCGATCGCGGTGTACGGGGCGAATCAGGTGCCGATGCGCGAGGACATGGTGCCGCGCCCGGAGGATCCGTACGGGATCGCCAAGCTCGCCGTCGAGCAGGACCTCCACGCCTGCCGCGAGCAGTTCGGCCTCGACTACGTGATCTTTCGCCCGCACAACGTCTACGGCGAGCGCCAGAACATCGGCGACCGCTACCGCAACGTGATCGGCATCTTCATGAACCAGATCATGCTGGGCGAGCCGCTCACGGTGTTCGGGTACGGCGCCCAGACGCGGGCCTTTACCTACGTCGGCGACGTCGCGCCGATCATCGCCCGGGCCCCGCGCACCCCCGAGGCGTTCGGCGAAGCATTCAACATCGGCGCGGATACTCCGCACTCGGTGAGTGATCTCGCGCGGGCGGTCGGTGCGGCCATGGGCGTCGAGCCGGACATCCAGTACCTGCCCGCCCGTAACGAGGTCGTGCACGCCTATCCCGCCCACGACAAGATCCGCGCCGCCTTCGACTGTCCGCCCGAGACCCCGCTGGACGTCGGGCTGTCGCGGATGGCCGCCTGGGCGCGCGAGGTCGGCGCGCGCCGGAGCAGGCCGTATGCCGGCATCGAGATCCCGCGCCGCCTGCCGCCCGCCTGGCAGCACGACATCGCGCCGCCTCGGGCAACGATGCCCTGATTCCCGCCGATGGGCAGTTGCTGTCGCGTCCTCTCGATCCTGAACTATCCCGGGGCGAGTCTTCGAAATGCGGGGCCAGGCTGCGCCCTGCCAAAGCTCGACACGCAACAATCATCACTGCGCTCGGGACGACCGACAAGGGGCGCTCCGGATGACAGCCGGGGTGCCCACGACGACAGGCGGGGGCGCTCACCGAGCCCGGCACCTACGTGAGCCGGGCGTGACGGGGTAGCGGGTCGCCGAGCAGCGGCAGCGCGTAGCGGCGGAACGCGGGCGTGGCGCCGCCGCGCGCATCCGGGATGAACTCGGGCGGCAGGCGGCGCTGGGCGTTGGCGACCGCGGTGAGCGGGGCGGTGGACAGGCCCCAGCGGTACGGCTCGTCCGACTCGCGGCGCAGGACGACCATGACGCCCGTCTGGCCCGCCAGCGCGAGCCGCGTCGCCTCGTGGCCAATGGCGAGCGCCTCGTCGGCGTCGGTTCGCGAGCGGCAGGCGATCGACATCCGCTGCAAGGTGCCGTACTTCTCCCAGCGGGCGCGAAGCCCGAGGCGGTCGCGAATCTCGCGCACGAGGTACTCGGTTGGGCTGTCGAAGTAGGCGTGCCCGAACGCATCCACGTAGCGTGGCTGCCCGCTGGAGCCGAGTACCACGCCGCTCGGATCGGGCTGGTTCTCGGAGACGACTATCACGACGTGGCCGAAGGCCTCGTAGGCGGCCGCCACGTCGTCCAGAATCCGGTCGGCCGGAACGGGCCGCTCCGGGACGTACACCAGGTGCGGCCCCTCGTCCTCGGCACGGCGGCCGAGCACCCCGGCGGCGGCCAGCCAGCCGGCGTGGCGGCCGGCGACTTCGAGGATCTTGACCGGATCAGTGCGGCGCATCGCCTCGGTGTCCCGGCTCGCCTCCATCGCGGCGAGCGCCAGGAAGCGCGCGGCGCTGCCGAAGCCGGGGCAGTGATCGGTCTCGGCGAGGTCGTTGTCGATGGTCTTCGGGGCGCCGATGCAGGCCAGCTCGTAGCCCGCGTCGCGGGCGGCGCGAGCGAGGCGGTTGGTCGTGTCGGCCGAGTCGTTGCCGCCGATGTAGACGAAGGCGCGGGCGTCGAGGCGGCGGAGCGCGCCGAGCGCGCGGTCGAGATCCTCGTCCCGCAGTCGATAGCGGCACGAGCCCAGGATGCTCGACGGCGTCTCCTGCAGGTCCGCGAGGAAGGTCGGGCCCTGCCGGCGCAGGTCGACGTACTCCTCGGCCAGCAGCCCTTCGATCCCGTGGCGGAGCCCGACGATCTCGCCGACCGCGTCGCCCGCCGCGCGGGCGGCCTCGACGACGCCGGCCAGCGTGCGGTTGATGACGGCCGTCGGCCCGCCGGACTGGCCGACGACGAGGGCTCCCCTGGCTGGCATGGAACGCATCCTAGCGAGGAGCGGACGTGGTGGGCACCGGCGCCTCTTGGAGCGCTCGGACGATCGTGCGCAGGAACGCCGGCAGGTCGGCCGGTGTGCGCGACGTGATGATGTTACCGTCACGGACGCACTCCTCGTCGCGCCAGATGCCGCCGGCGTTGACCATGTCGTCCTTGATCGACCTGAAGCCGGTGACCGCCTTGCCTCGGATGATGTTCGCCGAGCAGAGCATCCAGCCGGCGTGGCAGATCGCCGCGATCAGCTTGCCCTGCTCGTTCGCCTGTCGGACGAGGGCGACCATGGCGGCGCTGCGGCGCATCAGGTCCGGCGCGTAGCCGCCCGGGATGACGATCAGGTCGAACTGGCTGGCGTCGACCGTGTCCGCCTCGGCGTCGACCTTGACCGGATAGCCATGCTTGCTCACGTACGTCGTGGCGGTGCCGGTCCCGACGACGAACACCTCGGCCCCGGCCTCGCGCAGGCGGTAGAACGGGTACCACAGCTCGAGGGCTTCGTACTGATGCTCGGCCAGGATGGCGACGCGCTTCCCGTGCAGCTCCATCTCCATACCGGACCTCCCAACGGTGACGGCGTGCGCCGAACTGAGGGGCGGTGCGCGCCACGAACGGGCGGCAGTCCCCCTGAGGAGTATAGGGACACGCTCGGAAATGCCCCCACG
>JALYGH010000661.1 GCA_030777205.1 Chloroflexota bacterium | reverse complement strand
GTCTTCGACAAGGACCTGAACGTCATCTTCGGCAAGGACGGCGCCGTCCGCGCCCTCCAGTTCTACAAGGACATGATCACGTTCGGCCCGCCCGGGTACGCGAGCTACGCCTACAACGAGACGATCGACGCCTTCGTCACCGGGTTGGTGGCGACGCAGCCCTACGCCGGCCGCACCCTGACCCGGGTGTACGACAACGCGCCGGACCTGCTGAAGGTCACCCACGGCATCAAGCACCCCGTCGGCCCGGTCGGCGGGGAGGTCGGGCTCGTGAACTGGGACATGTACGCGGTGTTCAACGAGAAGGTCGGCGTGAGCCAGGCCGATCAGGACGCTGCCAAGCAGTTCCTCAAGCATCTGGTCACCGGCAAGTGGGCCACCGAGTTCGCCCTCACCGTCCCCGGCCACATCATCCCGCCCCACCTGGATACCCTGAAGGATCCGAACCTCTGGAACGGCCACCCCTTGATGGAGTCGCACAAGAAGGAGATCGAGTGGCTCTATGACACCCGAAACTCGCTCGACTACGTCTCGGAGGCGGGGGCAATCATCACCGCGGAGAAGGTGGAGCGGGGGCGCCTGAATCCGTACTGGACTCCGATTGATTCTGCCCAGATCATCCCGACGATGGTCCAGAAGGTGATCGTCGAGAACCAAGAGCCGAAAGCGGCGGTCGAGTGGGCCACTGCTGAGATGAAGCGCGTGGTCGAGGACGCCAAGCAGAAGCAGAAGCGATAGCGGCCGGGCGGGCCATCCGGGAGCATGGGCAATGCCCCGGATGGCCCACCCGCATCGGTCGCGATATGTTCGCCCGGGTGACGGTCGCGCCGGTCGGCGCGCTCCGGGCCTGGCGTGGCGAAGAGGCACCCTGCGAAGGCGCAGGAGGAGGGAGAGCTACGATGGGGTACGTTTCGCGCAGGCGCTTCCTGGCCGGTGGCCTCGGTGCGGTGGCCGGCGCGGCGATGTTGACGGCATGCGGCCGATCCCAGCCGCCCACGGCGGGCAGTGCCGGCGCCGGCCCGGCGAGCGCCAGCAAGGACCAGCAGGTCACGCTGCGGTTCATGACCAACGAGAGCGATCCGCCGTCGCAGAGGGTGTACGACGCCGCGGTCGCCGAGTTCGTGCAGGCGAACCCGAACGTCAAGATCAACATGGAGTACATCGGCGCCGACGACCGGGCCGAGAAGCTCACGACCGGCATCGGCGCCAAGCGGGCGCCGCACATCTCTCAGATGGTCCCGCACGAGGTGATCGAGTTTGCTCGTCTCGGCTACCTCACGCAGGTCGACGATCTGGTCGCCGAGACCGGTGGACCGGGCAAGTGGCAGCCGACCTCGCTGGACGGGGCGACCGTCGATGGCAAGGCGTACGCGCTTCCCTATAACGGCGGCAACTACCGCACGTTGTGGCACCGCACCGACCTCTTCGAGCAGGCCGGGCTCCAGCCCCCGAAGACCTGGGACGAGTGGAAGCAGGCAGCCCAGGCGTTGACGCAGGACACCAACGGCGACGGCAGTCCGGATCAGTTCGGGGTGGCGCTGCCCGGGGGCAAGAACCGCTGGACCCTCGGCAACTACATGCGCTTCCTCTGGCAGACCGGCGAGACGGTCTTCGACAAGGACTTCAACGTCATCTTCGGCAAGGAGGGCGCCGTCCGGGCGCTCGAGTACTACAAGGAGATGATCCAGTTCGGCCCGCCCGGCTACGCCAGCTACTCCTACAACGAGACCCAAGACGCCTTCGTAAGCGGTAAAGCGGCCACCCAGCCGTACGCCGGCCGAACGCTGGGCAAGGTGTACGATAACGCGCCGCAGCTCCTCGGCGTCTCCCGCGGCGCAAAACTGCCCGCCGGCCCGATCGGTGGCGAGGTCGGGTTCGCCGGCTGGGACATGTACGCGATCTTCAACGAGAAGGTCGGCGTCAGCACCGCCGAGCAGGACGCCGCCAAGCAGTTCCTCAAGCACATCCTGACCGGCAAGACGGCCACCGACTTCGCGCTGACCGTCCCGGGCCACCTGATCCCGCCCTACTTGGAGACCCTCGAGGATCCGAACCTCTGGAACGGCCACCCGCTGATGACCTCGCACAAGTCCGAGATCGAGTGGCTGTTCAACACCCGCAACTCGCTCGACTACATCACCGAGGCGGGGGCCGTCATCACGGCCGAGAAGGTCACGCCCGGTCCGGTGAACCCGTACTGGCCGGCGGTCGACTCCGCGATGATCATCCCGACGATGGTCCAGAAGGTGATCGTCCAGAACGAATCGCCGAAGGCGGCGGTCGAGTGGGGCGCGGCGGAGATGAAGCGCGTCGTCGAGGACGCCAGGCAGAAGCAGAAGCGGTAGCGGCCGGGCGCGCTCCGGGCATCGCGAAGAGAATGCACTGCGAAGACGCAGGAGGAGGACGGCAGTAATGGCGTACGTCTCGCGCAGGCGCTTCCTGGTCGGCGGCCTCGGCGCTGCGGCCGGCATGGCGATGCTGACCGCGTGCGGCCAGCCAAGTCAGCCCCCCGCGTCGGGGAGCGCCGGCGCGGGCCCGGCGAGCGCCAGCAAGCCACAGCAGGTCACGCTGCGCTTTCTGACCACCGAGAGCGACCCGCCCTCGCAGAAGGTCTATGACGAGGCGGTCGCGGCGTTCAGGCAGCAAAACCCGAACATCACCATCGAGATGGAGTACATCGGGTTCGACTCGCGCACCGAGAAGGTCGTCACCGGCATCGGCGCCAAGCGCGCCCCGCAAATCACCCAGCTCGTCGCCTACGAGGTGCTCGAGTACGGCCGGCTCGGCTACCTTTCGCAGGTCGATGACCTGATCACCGAAACCGGCGGGCGCGACAAGTGGCAGAAAGGCTCGCTCGACGGATCCCAGATCGACGGTAAGGTGTACGCGCTGCCGTACAACGGCGGGGCCTACCGCACGCTCTGGTATCGCGACGACCTGTTCAAGCAGCAGGGCATCCAGCCTCCGAAGAACTGGGACGAGTACAAGCGGGTCGCTGAGGACTTCACCAAGGACACCAACAACGACGGCAGCATGGACATGTTCGGCTCGTCCCTGCCGGGCGGCAAGAACCGTTGGACGATGTCCAACTACATGAAGTTCCTGTGGCAGACCGGCGAGACAGTCTTCGACCAGGACTTCAACGTCATCTTCGGCAAGGAGGGGGCCGTCCGGGCGCTCCAGTTCTACAAGGACATGATCGCGTTCGGGCCGCCCGGGTTCGCCAACTACTCGTACAACGAGACGATCGACGCCTTCGTCAGCGGCAAGGCGGCAACCCAGCCGTACGCCGGACGGACGCTCACCCGCGTCTACGAGAACGCGCCGGACATGGTCCAAGCGACCCGCGGGGCCAAGATCCCGTCCGGACCAATCGGCGGCGACGTCGGCTCGGTGAGCTGGGACATGTACGCGGTCTTCAACGAGAAGGTCGGCGTCAGCACCGCCGAGCAGGACGCCGCCAAGAAGTTCCTCAAGCACATCCTGACCGGCAAGACCGCCACTGACTTCGCCCTGACGGTGCCGGGCCACCTCATCCCGCCCCACCTGGACACGCTGAAGGATCCCCAGCTCTGGGAAGGCCACCCGCTGATGAAGTCGCACAAGGCCGAGATCGAGTGGATGTTCAATACCGAGAACTCGCTCGACTACATCACCGAGGCCGGCGCGACGATCACCGCCGAGAAGGTCACGCCGGGGCCGGTGAACCCGTACTGGCCGGCCATCGACGCCTCGCTGGTGATCCCGACGATGGTCCAGCGGACGCTCGTCCAGAACGAGGATCCGAAGGTGGCCGTCCAGTGGGGCGCCGAGGAGATGAAGCGCCTCGTCGACGACGCCAGGAAGAAGGCGAAGCAGTAAGCCGGACGCCTCGCTGACACGCTCCCGAGAGGGGGCCGGCCGCGCTATGGCGGCCGGCCCCGTCGTTCGGCGCGGCCCGTGCGTCCGGCCGCGCCGTCGCTGGCTGCCTCGGGTTGTTCGTCGTCCGGGGGCGTTCGCCGCGCGGAGCGGTGGGTTGGTCCGTCCGCTACGCCGGCGCGAGCACGATCGCCTCGAACAGGTCGAGGCGCGGCAGCCGTAGCCGCACCCGGCCGTCCCCGTCCCGCTCGAGCGGCAGATCCCGATCGGCGACGAGTGCCCGCGCCGACGCCGCCGCCACGTCGAGCGACAGCGTCACGTCCTGGATCGGCAGCGGGGCGTGGTACGAGCGGTCCTGGTGCCCGGAGTGGTTGATCAGGTGGACGACGTGGCCGCCGTCCGGCCGCGCGCCGACGACGACCTCGACCTGCGGCGGCGCATCGGCTACCACCTGCCGCCCGCCGGCGACCGTCACGACCGCCTGGGCCAGCAGCGCCCCGTGCTCCGGCAGGCTGTGGTCGAAGAAGAGGGCGTCAACCGGCCAGGGGAAGTAGGCCGTTCGGCCCTGCCCGTGGGCGAAGTGGAGCAAGCCCGGGTGGTCGGTCTCGAAGTCCCAGTAGATCTTCTCCGGCGGGCCGTAGCGCGACTGGGGGATCAGGGCAAGCGACGGCACGGCCCCCTCGCGCGGCTCGACGGTCAGGAAGGCGCGATCGAGCATCACCAGGT
>JALYGH010000660.1 GCA_030777205.1 Chloroflexota bacterium | reverse complement strand
TGCGGAGCCGCTCGTCGATCTCCTCCGGACGCAGGTTCGTCGTCACCACCGTCGGGAGGCGGCCGACGTAGCGGTGATTCAAGAGCTGGAACAGCTTCTCCTGCGCCCACGGCGTCCCGCTCTGCGTACCCAGGTCGTCCAGGACGAGCAGCGGCGTGTCGCGGACGGTGTCGAACAGCTCGTCGTAGGTCACCTCGCTGGTCGGAGCGTAGCTGCCGCGCAAGTGATCGAGCAGGTCCGGCACGACGACGAAGACGAGCGGCTCGCCGCGCGCCAGCGTCGCGTTGGCGATGGCCGCCGCCAGGTGCGTCTTGCCGGTGCCCGGCGGGCCGGCCAGCACCAGCCAGCCGTCGGGGGCGGCGGCGTACTCCCGGGCGGCGTCGACGGCGCGGCGGAAGCGCTGGCCGCGCGACGGGTCGCCGCTGCGTCCATCCGGATCCAGGTTGTCGAAGGAGAGCCGGGTTAGCGCACCGAGGTTGCTCAGGCGCTCGAGCTTGCTCCGCTTGCGAGCCGCCACCTCTTCCGCCCGACAGGGACAGACGACCGGCTGGCCGAAGTCCGGGTGCCCGGCCGGCACGTCGCGCCGCAGGAAGCCGGCGCCGCGGCAGCGCGGGCAGACCGGCCCGCCGTCGACCGGCGACTCAGCGGCGGACGAGGCGCCCGTAGCGACCTTCGAGATACTTTCTGGGATCCTCAGCCGGATCAGGGCGTCGCCCAGTCGCTCCACGTGTCCCCCTCCCTCGGCTAGCCCAAGTCTCGAGGATTCGCCGCACGTAGCGCCAGTTGCGCCGGTTCAGCGCGACGGCCTCGCGGAAGGCGTCCTCGACCCAGGGGGCCGGGTAGGTCAGCTCGGCCTCGCGCAACTCCTCGGCGATGAGCGGCGTCAGAAGGCCGATGTTCTGCTCGTACAGCTCGAAGATCGTCGGCCGCGGCTCGGTGTCCGCGTCCGGCTCGGTTGGGGCTGGCGCCGGCCCGAACGGCCCGAGGGTGCGCTCGCCCCGCCGCACCGCGTCGGCGACGCGGGCGTTAGTCGGCGTGTTCAGCAGGTAGCAGACGTCGTCGGCGCCGCCGGCTCGCACGTCCACCGCCAGCAGCATCCCGCGGCGGACAGCCGCGTCGAGCGCGCCCGCCACCGCGGCATCGCCCGGCGCGGCGCTCCCCGGTCGCAGCACCGTCAGCAGACCGCGGTCGGCGAGCAGCTCGGAGCGGCGGACGAAGCGCGGCATGCCTCGGTCCTCGTGCAGCCGCCGGCAGACGTGCAGCGCGAGCTTCAGCTCGGCCAGGCTGTCGATCTCCTGGAGCAGCGGACCGAAGAACGGGGCCGGGATTGGCACGTACGTCATCCGCTCCGGGAAAGTGACGAAGCGACCGGACATCGCGCGCTAGTCCCGGTACACTTCGAGGTCGAGGAATTTGGTCGTCCGCTGGTTGAAGAGCAGCGAGATCTGGCCGGTCGGGCCGTTGCGGTGCTTGGCGATGTGGATCTCGGCGATGCCCTGCTTCTCGCTGTCCTTGTTGTAGTAGTCGTCGCGGTAGATGAACATCACGACGTCAGCGTCCTGCTCGATCGAACCCGACTCGCGAAGATCAGACAGGATCGGGATTTTTGGCGAACGCTGCTCGACGGCGCGCGAGAGCTGCGAGAGCGCCACGACCGGCACGTTCAGCTCGCGGGCGAGCCCCTTGAGCTGGCGCGAGATCTCCGACATCTCGTTGACGCGGTTCTCGCCGCCCCGCCCGCTCGTCATAAGCTGGAGGTGGTCGACGATGATCAGGTCGAGTGGCACCTCGTTGTGGAGCCGCCGGGCCTTCGCTCGCAGGCTCGTGACCGAGATGCCGGGCGTGTCGTCGATGTAGATCGGCGCCTCGGCCAGCAGCCCGAGCGCGTGGCCGAGCTTGCGGCCCTCCGCTTCGGTGAGCTGGCCGGTCCGCAGGCGGGTCGTCTCGATGCCGGACTCGGTGGCCAGCAGGCGAGCGGCGAGCTGCGCGCCGGACATCTCGAGGCTGAAGACGGCACTGACCGCCTTGAACTTGATCCCCGCGTTCGCCGCCATCCCCAATGCAAGACTCGTTTTACCCATGCTAGGCCTTGCCGCGAGAATGACAAGATCGGAGCGCTGGAGGCCGCCGACGGTGATCTTGTCGAGGTCCTGGAAGCCGGTCGGGACGCCGTAGGTCATCCCCTCGCCCTCGCGGATCAGGGCGAGCTCGTCGAGGTACGCGCGCAAGATGTCGGAGAGCGACTCGAAATCCCGCGTCGCCTTCTTGTTGGCGACGTCGAACAGGAGCTGCTCGCACCGCTCGAGCGCCTCGTCGGTCGGGAACTGGTTCTGGAAGCCGATCGCCGCGATCTTGCCGCCGGCCGAGATCAGGCGGCGCATGAACGCCGTGTCGGCGACGATCTTGGCGTAGTGCTCGGCGTGGATCGGCGTCGGCACGACCCCGAGCAGGCCGGACAGGTACGCCACCCCGCCCGCCTCTTCGAGCCGCTCGAGCCGGTCCAGCTCGTTGATGAGCGTCAGGTAGTCGACCGGCTCGTGCCGGTCGTACAGCCCGAGCATCGTCTCGAAGACCAGGCCGTTGCGCTCGCGGTAGAAGTCGCGCGGCTCGACGATGCCCGAGAGGCGGCCGATTATCTCGCGGTCGAGCAGCACGCTGCCGAGGACCGCTTCCTCGGCCTCGACGTTGTGCGGGGGCAGCCGGTCAGGCTGGCGCTCGCTGTAGAGCCGCTCGATCGCCACGGTTGTCGCCTCGCTCGCTCGCGCCGACTACTTCGCGGCCTGGACGTCGACCTTGAGCTTCGTCGAGACGGCACGGTGCAGGCGGACCGGGACATCGAACGTGCCGAGCTGGCGAATCGGCTCGTCGAGCTGGATCATCCGCCGATCGAACGGCTGGCCGAGCATCCGCGTGAGCTGCTCCGCGATGTCGGCGCTGGTGATCGAGCCGTACAGCCGGCCCTGGTCGCCGACCTTGGCCGTCACGACGACCGGCGCGGCCGTCAGCCGCTCGGCGAGGTCGCGGGCGGCGGCCTCTTCCTTGGCGACCTTCTGGGACTCGGCGGCCTTCCGCTGCTCGACGCCCTTGAGCGCGCTGGCGCTGGCGGGCACCGCGAGCTTGCGCGGCAGCAGGTAGTTCCGCGCGTATCCGTCGGCCACATCCTTGACCTCGCCCGCCTTGCCCGTGCCCGCGACATCCTTGGTCAGAATGACTTTCATGGCCGATCTCCCGTGCGGCGACTGGGCCGCGTAGGGGAGTATAGCGCCGCGTTGGCGACCCATCGGGGATTGGGAATCACAATTCCCGTTCGATCAGGACCGTCCGGATTGTCGTGCCCGGCACGAGTCCACGGTCTCTCGATGGGCTCCGGTCGGGTTGTCCCGGCACTCGGCGACGATCGCTCGGGCCAGTTTCGTGCCGGTCTGACGTCGTCCTGGTTTCTGGGGCGAACCCCATCCCGGACGCCGCACAGCGGCCGATGCTCCAAGAAGGCCGGGCGCTCGCGCGACTCACCGGACGGGGACCGGCACCAGAAACGGGGCTGGCGCCAGAACCACGGCTAGAATTGGCGACGGGCGCCGGCCAACGTCTCGTCGACCGGCGTGCGCTCGACCCAGTAGCTGCCGCTCGGCCGCTTCTTCATGCGCAGCGGGTCGCCGAACAGTCCGAGCGCGATCCCGAATGGCGCGGCGATGGTGAAGTAGAAGACGGTCAGCAGCACCCGCGCCTGGACGTCGGCCGCCTTGCGCGACAGCTCGCGCCACCGGCTCCAGCCGTGGCTAGTGCGGCCCTTGAACCCGCCCTCGGCGTTGCGCCCGGCGACCATGACGAACGTCGGGATGACGATGATGATCGCCAGGACGACGATCGCCCAGAGCGGGATCGGGAGCGCGGGCATGGGTCGGCCTCTCGGTGGGGCGGTACCGTGTGCGGTGCCCAAGGTTGTCGGCCCGAGCGGCGGATTCTGGCAGGACCGCGTCGCATCCGTCAAGCTTCGCCTACGCGGTCCGTCCGCCGCGTCTAGTACTACTCCGTCAGGTGTGACGCGGCTGTGACACCGGGATGCTTCGGCTGCCCGGGCTTATGGCCAACGAGAGGGCGCCCGCAGGCCGAACAGCGTCCCGGATGCTCATTTTGCACTGTATGGGAAT
>JALYGH010000659.1 GCA_030777205.1 Chloroflexota bacterium | reverse complement strand
GCTTCGGCTGCCCGAGCTTATGGCCAACGAGAGGGCGCCCGCAGGCCGAACAGCGTCCCGGATGCTCATTTTGCACTGTATGGGAATTGCCAACACCCTCGTGGCCGACCTAACGGAGTAGTACTAGCGCCGGTCTCGGTAGGCGGCGGAAGCACGGGCGGGGACGAGTCCACCCCCTCCAGGGGTCAGTAAGTCGCCGTGCTCTCGCGTCGACGATTCCGCCAGCCCATCACCATGAACACGGCGAACACACTCAGCCCGATGCCCCAGGACAGGATGACGGGGAGGTGCCGCAGCTCGTGGCCTGGCGGGTCCGGAGCGAGCTTGACGCGGAGGATCATGCCCTCGCCGTGCGCCGCCGTGCGACCGTTGACCGCGACATGCAGGTTCCCATCCGGGGCGAACGCCATCGCAGTCGGCTCGTTCAGGCCCTCGATCAAGACGTCCGTCTGCTCCTGGCCGGCCGACGCCGTCCGCAGCAGCCGCCCGGTGTGCTCCAGGACGTACAGCGCGCCGGTCGGGTCGAAGGCGACCGCGATCGGGGCCCGCAGGTTCGTCGCGGCGTCCGTGACCGTCCCGTCGAGCCCGATGCGCGTCACCTTGTTGGTGGCGAACTCGGCGACGTACAGCGTGCCGTCCGGCCCGGCGGGGCTCCCGGTACGCGCCACGTTCGGCGCGGCGTACTCAGCGATCAGGCGCCCTGCGCCCGTGGCCGGGTCGACCTCGACCACGTGCTCCTGATTGCCGTCCGCGATGTACAGCCTGTCGTCGAGCGCGGCCAGGCCGTACAGCATACCGGCCGGCACATCCGCGCGTGGACCCTCGTGGCGCGCGAGCGCGGGGCCGGCCTTGACGTACTCGGTGTAATCGAAGACCTCGTCGAGCCGTCCGTCCGGCGTGAGGCGGAAGATTCCGCTGTTGTAGGCAGAGTCGCCGATCTCCCAGTCGCCCGAGGCGGTGAGGACGTACAAGGTGTCATCGATGAAAGCCAGCGCCGACGGCCCGACCTCCTCCCCGCCGGCCGTCACGACCGACGGGATGCCGTACACCATCGAGTAGCGTGTGCCGCCCGGGGAGATGCGGGTGATCTGGCCGGTCCTGCCGATCAGGAGGGGCTCCGCCCATCCGACCTCGACCGCTTGCTCGCCGCCGAACCCGGCCTCCGCGACGAACATGCTGCCGTCCGAACGGAAGGCGATCCCGCGCGGGTTGACGAAGCCCGTGGCGAACACCTCGACTCGCACGCCCTCAGCGGGCCTGCCCGTGGCCTGCTGCCGAACGGGTTCTGCTTCGGCGAGCTGGACGAGCGGCCAGGCGATGAGGAGCGCGATCGTGACAGCCCGGGCGCCGCGAATCCCAACCCCTCGTCCCGTGATGGCGCGCCACCCGGTCGCGGCCAGGAATCGAAGGCCCCTCGCCGTAGGCCCTCCAACTAGAGAGCCGGCGGTGAGGGGCGAGGTCCGGTGTGCCATCAGTTCGAAACGGAGTATACCCGCTTCCGACTTGGCGGGGCTGCGAACCGGCACCGGACTGGGCGGCGCCTCCATCGCGTCGCCCGCCACGCCGACGACCTCGGACGTGCCGACGGCAACCCGGGCGTTCCGATTCGGTAGTGGCGATCTACGATCCCCCCAGGCCCGCCAGGATAGCGTTGAAGGTCTTCGAAGGGCGCATTACGGACTCGGTCTTGACGGCATCCGGTCGGTAGTAGCCGCCCAGATCCGTCGGCCTGCCCTGAACGGCCAGCAGCTCGCCACTGATGACGGACTCATTCGCCCGCAGCTCCTTCGCCAGCGGCGAGAAGGCGGCCGCGAGCTCCGAGTCCTGGCCTTGCGAAGCGAGCTCCTCCGCCCAGTACAGCGCCAGGTAGAAGTGGCTCCCGCGAGTGTCGATCTCGCCGACCTTGCGGCTCGGCGACCTGTTCTCGTTGAGGAACCTCGCGTTGGCCCGGTCCAGCGTGTCGGCGAGGATCTGGGCGTGGCCGTTGCCGGTCGTCTGGGTCAGGTGCTCGAAGCTCGCGGCGAGCGCGAGGAACTCCCCCAGGCTGTCCCACCTGAGGTGGTTTTCCGCGAGCAGCTGCTCGACGTGCCGGGGCGCAGAGCCGCCGGCCCCCGTCTCGAACATGGCGCCCCCGGCGAGCAGGGGGACGATCGAGAGCATCTTGGCGCTCGTACCGAGCTCCAAGATCGGGAACAGGTCCGTGAGGTAGTCGCGCAGCACGTTGCCGGTGACGGAGATCGTGTCCTCGCCCTCGCGGATGCGATCCAGGCTCAACCTCATGGCATCGACTGGCGCCATGATCTCGATCCGAAGACCGGACGTATCGTGCTCGCGGAGGTACGCCCGCACCTTGGCTATGAGATTCGCATCGTGCGGGCGCGACTCGTCGAGCCAGAAGACGGCCGGGGCGCCCGTCAGGCGCGCCCTCGTCACCGCGAGCTTGACCCAGTCGCGAACCGCCACGTCCTTGGTCTGGCACATCCGCCAGATGTCCCCTTCGGCGACCGCGTGCGCGAACACGACGTTCCCGGCCTGGTCGACGACGCGGACGGTGCCCGTCGTCAGGATCTCGAAGGTCTTGTCGTGGCTGCCGTACTCCTCGGCCGCCTGGGCCATCAGGCCGACGTTGGGGACCGAGCCCATGGTCCGGGGATCGTAGGCGCCATTTGCGCGGCAGTCGTCGATGACGACCTGGTAGATGCCGGCGTAGCTGCTGTCCGGGATGACCGCCAGCGTATCCTTCTCCTTGCCGTCCGGTCCCCACATGTGCCCGCTGTTGCGGATCATGGCCGGCATCGAGGCGTCGATGATCACGTCGCTGGGCACGTGCAGGCCGGTAATCCCGTTCCTGGAATCGATCATGGCGAGGGCCGGGCCGTTGGCAAAGTCCTCGCGGATGGCGGCCTCGGCGCCCGCGCGCTGGTCGTCGGGCAGCTTCTCCACCGCCTGGAGAACGGCGCCCAGTCCTTCGTCCGGATCGCCGCCGGCCGCGGCCAGCGCCTCACCATACTGCGAGAAGAGCCGGGGGAAGAATGCCCTGACCGTGTGCCCGAAGATGATCGGGTCGGACACTCGCATCATCGTGGCCTTGACCTGCAGCGAGAAGAGCACGTCCTCGGCTTTGGCGCGCGCGACTTGCTCGCTGAGGAACTTGCGCAGCGCGGCGGCGCTCATCACGCTGGCGTCGACGACCTCGCCCGCCTTGACCGGCACGGACTCCCGCAAGACCGTCGTCGTGCCGTCGTCGTCCACCAGCTCGATCCGGAGGGCACCGTCCTCCGCCATCTGGGCGGACCGCTCGGAGCTCCGGAAGTCGCCGGCCGTCATGTGCGCCACGTTGGTGCGGGACTCCGGGGTCCAGGCCCCCATCGTGTGCGGATGGACCCGGGCGTACTGCTTGACCGAGGCCGGTGCGCGGCGGTCCGAGTTGCCCTCGCGGAGGACCGGGTTTACGGCGCTCCCGAGGACGCGCCCGTAACGCGCCCGAATCTCCTTCTCCTCGTCGGTCTTCGGCGCGTCGGGGAAGTCGGGGAGCGCGTACCCCTGCTGCTGGAGCTCGGCGATGGCATCCTTCAGCTGGGTAACCGAGGCGCTGATGTTGGGCAGCTTGATGATGTTCGCTTCGGGCCGCAGCGTCAGCGCGCCCAGCTCGGCCAGCGCATCGCCGATCCGCTGCTCGGTCGTGAGGCGATCGGGGAACTGGGCGACGATCCGTCCCGCTAGCGATATGTCCCGCGTCTCGACGGACACCCCTGCCTTCGCGGCGTAGGCCGAGATGATCGGCAGGAAGGAGTACGTCGCCAGGAGGGGCGCTTCGTCGGTGAGCGTGTAGATGATGTTCGACTCGGTCATCGCGATCCGTCCTGTGCGCATGCCCACGCGGGCATGGCAGGGGTGGCGTCAGCTGCCATGTCGTTCCTACCTTCCGAGTTTGGCTGCCCCGATCCCGCTTCCGCCTGGCGCCTACGTGCCGAGGAAGGCGCGGTAGTCGCCGATCGTCAGGCGCAGCCGTTCCGGGCGCTGCTCGACGGCCGTGGCGATCAGGTCCATCGTCGTCCGCACGGCCTCCATCTTGTCGCGGATGTTCGGATCCTTCTGGAGCACAGTGTTCAGTTCGTAGCAGGCCGCCGCCTGGTACATGACGCGGAATAGCTCGAACTCTTCGAGCAGGGTGCCGGGGATGTCCGACTGCGCAATCAGGTACGGGTAGAGCGGCCGCCCGGCCTGCTGCGCCTGCTGCTCCACCCGCGCGATGTACTGCTTCTCGGACTCGTCGTCGGTGGCCCGGTACGCGTTGTAGGCGATCTCGCGCGTCCCCGTCGGCGTCTCGCCGATCAGCAGGCGCTCCATGAAGCGGTCGAGCGGGAGCCGCTCGAGGACAACCGAGTCGGTGAAGTCGCGCTTGAGGAGGAAGACGCTCGTCACGAACAAGGGCTCGAGCGGGTTGGTGAACACCCGCTCCCGGCCGAAGACCGGCGTGACGTCGAGCATCGCACGAGCGTTGTCGAAGGCGAACAGGCGGGCCATCACCTCGCGCGCCCGCTCCTCGCCCAGCTCCTGGAAGTGCTTCCGGGTCGGCTCGTGATCGGCGTTCATCACCAGGTGGGTGACGTCGTCGAGGAGCTGGCGGTGCTCCTGGAGGAACTCCGGCGTGACGTCCGGCACGTTCTCCTTCTTCGAGTTCAGGATGTCGAGTCCGGCCTCCGGGAAGTTCTCGACCAGGTTGGTGCGGAGATAGAACACCTTCTCCGAGATGTAGGTGTACGCCTCGATCCCCTTGTCGAGCGCCAGGTCACTCGTGCGAAGTCGGACCTCCTCGTTGTCCGGCGTCAGCCCGACCAGCGGGACGTCCGCGCCCGGGTTCTCCTCGAGCCAGCGAAAGCAGCGGTAGCCGAGGACCGGGCCGCTCGGCGCGTCGAGCCGCCGCGGCCCGACCCGCCGCCCATCCTTCGTCTGATAGACGTAGCGGACGTAGACCCAGTCGTCGGAGTGGAAGCGGGTGTTCTCGAACTTCATCAGCCCGTACGAGCTGGTCGACTTCCCGGTGCCGGTCGGGGCGATGTAGAGCACACCCTTCTTGCCGGACAGCTCGACGGCCGCGCCGTGGAGCGAGTGGATGCCGTACTCGTCGGCCAGCACTCGCCCGACGGCCCCGAGGACCCAGCTCTTGAGCTGGCCGTAGTAGGACGTGTTGAAGAAGATGACGGTGTTGTGCACGCGGCTGTAGTAGGCTGCCTCGGGCTGCTCCTCGATCCCGCCGAAGGCGTAGACCATCACCTGGGGCTCGTCCGGCGCGTCGCGCCCGGTCGCCTGTTCCCACTCGTGCGGGCTGAACCAGTTGTCGACCCAGAAGTCGATCAGGTGATCGCTGTTGGTGTGGGCGCGGACGCGGATGCCGTGCACGACGACGTCGTGCACGCGCGTGGCCTGCTTGCCGACCGGCGACGCCATGTAGCGGGTCGCCGAGCCGAGCAGCTCCTCGTAGCGCCCGGGCTTCGCGTCGATCACCTTGTCGTGAACCCTGGTGCGGCTCTTGGTGCGGGTCAGCACGTTCGCGGCGCCGATCGGCGTGCCCGGCCACTCGATGGCATCCGGCTGCCCGGGTTCGGGAAATGTGAACAGCTCCTTCTCGGCGATGGCCATGGGACCCTCCGTAACGAGCGAGCCAAGATGTGCGGAGTCGGGTAACCGGCGGCCGAACGGCCGTCCGCGGACGCCGGAGGCGCTACAGGCCGACCTCTTCGATCGCACTCCGCAGGACGTGGGCCGAGTTCAGCAGCGCCTCGCGCTCGTCGTCGGCCAGCTCGAGGTGGAGCTCCCCTTCGATGCCATTCTTGCCGACGATGCGCGGGATCGACAGCGCGACGTCTTTGATGCCGAGGTAGCTGCCATCCATCAGGCTCGAGACCGGCAGCACCTTCTTCTCGTCCTCGCGGATGGCCCGGATCAGCTCGACGATCATCGGCGCCACGGCGTAGAACGTGCCGCGCTTGCGCTTGATCACCTCAGCACCGCCGTAGCGGGTCGCCTCGGCCAACTCCCGGACCAGCGCGTCGTTGAAGGCGGGGAAGGCCCGCAGCGGGACGCCGGCCACCGTGCCGGTGCTGGTGACCGGCGCCTGGCTGTCCCCGTGCTCGCCGAGCATGTAGACGTACAGTTGGGTCGGGTTGACGCCGAGGCGCTCGGCCAGCAGCGATCGGAAGCGGGTCGTGTCGAGCAAGGTCCCGGTCCCGATCACCTTGTTGACCGGCAGGCCGGTCGATTTGATCGCCTGATACGTCAGCACGTCGACCGGGTTAGCCACCATGATGATGAACGGGTCCGTGTTGACCTTCATCACCCCTTCGAGCACGCCCTTCATCAAGTCGACATTTTTTCGCAACAAGTCGAGGCGCGTCTCACCCGGCTGGCGCGGGATGCCGGCCGTGATCACGACGAAATCGGAGCCCTCGCTGGCGGCGATATCGCCGGACGTGATCGAGATCCGGTGGGACAGCGCCAGGCCGTGCCGCAGGTCCAGGGCCTCGCCCTCGGCGGCCTCCTGGGCGATGTCGACGACGGCCAGCTCCTGGAAGCCGCCTTCGAGTACGAGCTGAAAGAGGGTGGTGGAGCCGACGCGCCCGGCCCCACCGATCACGGATAGCTTCATCCGTAACGCTCCTCGGCGAGGGTCTGTTGGATCCCCCGCCACGGCGTCCGGAACGCCCGCTTCGGGCCGCCGTTGGAGCGGCCGGGACGGCCACTTCGGGCAGCCGGCGCGTCTTGCGGGGGGTATGGAGCTATGGTACACTACGGACTGCGTCGGCGCGAGTAGCTCAGCGGATTAGAGCGCAGCCCTGCGGAGGCTGAGGCCCCGGGTTCGAATCCCGGCTCGCGTACCACACGTAGTAGAGTCACAATAAACCGTCGGTTAGTCCCTCCTGCCGCCGGCACGGCGGACTGCCACGGTTTTTCTTTTTGCCCAGATTTTGCCCATTCGGGGTTTCGTGCGAGGATGGCCCGATGGAACGAAAGCGGCTCGTGGCGGACCGGTTCCGACGGATCTGGCATATCGTCGAGGACATTGCCGAGACACCCGGCAAGAGCCGCCGAGAGCTGGCTGACAAGTTCCATCTCAGTGAGCGGCAGGTCCAGGCGGACCTGAACATCATCCGCACCGATATGCACCTGCCCCTCGTCAGGCGGCAGGGGTACCGCTTCCTCTCCGAGGGGTCCCAGGAGGGCCGGGGCAGCGGTACCTTCGATCTTCGCGAAGCGCAGCTACTGGTCATGATCCTGCGCCAGGCCCAGCGGGACCGCACGATTCCGGCCGACCGGCTCCAGTCCCTAATGCGCAAGCTGCCCGGCATGTTCCCGGCCCACCTTCAGCCGCTCGTCCAGCGGACGCTGGAGGCGGTGACGGCCCCGCGCTCCGGCCAGCAGCAGACGTTCGCGGCGCTGGCTGACGGCCTGCTGCGGGGGACCTTCATCAAGCTATACTACCCACCGGGCGACCTCTCCTCGCCGATCCCCGAGCCGATCGTGCGCCCCGAGCTCCTGCTCCCGTACTTGAATTCCTGGTACGTGATCGGAGAGTGCCGCCAGCGCAATCGCACGATGATGTTCAACCTCGACACCGTCACGGCCGTCACGATGGCGGCAGAAAACTGATGGCCGGCCGGCCAACGCGGCGGCGCGCCCTTGGGCTCGCCTTGGCGGCCCTCGGCGGACTGACCCTCCGCCTGCCGCTCGATGGCCGCGCGCACGCCCAGGGCGACGTGCCGGACCCGGGCGAGGACGAAGCGGGATCGGTCGAGCCGCCGGCGACGGAGGCCGCGTCGATCTCCGCCGCTGATCCCTGGGGCGTCCCGCCGGTCAGGCTGGCGATCCCGAGCCTCGGCGTCGATGCCGAGGTCGCGCCGGTGAACTACGACCGGGACGGCCTGATGGACGTCCCACCGGACCCGGACATGGTCGCCTGGTTCGAGTACGGGCCGGGGATGGGCGTCCCGGGCAACGCCATCTTCGCGGCGCACGTCGACTGGGCTGGCCGTCCCCGAGTGTTCCATCGGCTCGGTGCCCTCGAGCCGGGTGACGCCGTATTAGTCATGGACGCCGAGGGACGCGGTTTCGAGTACCGCGTCCAGTCCAACCAGATCTACGACGCCGAGGGAGCGCCGGTCGAGGAGATCTTTGCCCAGACGGTCGATCCGGTCATTACCCTCATCACCTGCGGCGGCCGCTACCGGGCAGCCACCCGCGAGTACCTCGACCGGATCGTCGTCGTCGCCACTGGGGCGTGACCAGCAGACACAATCGCCGCTCCCCGCTGGCTTCCGCGATCCCCAGCCGCACCGGGAGCTCGATCGACTGCTCGCGCGCCCGCTTCAAGTCGGGCATCCCATCGTGTCTAGGATGTTCGCGGTCAGCGGCGGAACGGGGGGCGGAGTCGGTGATGCCCACCGGCATGGACGCCTCGGCGCGACAGGTTCGACGCATCGCGCCGGCGGACGGGCGTTCGACGTATCGCGCCGGCGGACGGGCGGTAGAATGACCGGACCATGCCCAGGCCACCCGCCGACCAACCGACCCTGTTCGCCGACCAGGCGCCCGAGCGCCTGCCGCTCGCGGCGCGGATGCGCCCCCGCTCGCTCGACGAGTACGTCGGGCAGTGGGCAATCCTGGCGCCGGGTCAGCCGCTGCGGCGGGCGGCCGAGTCCGGGCGGACCGGCTCGCTGGTCCTCTGGGGGCCGCCCGGCTGCGGCAAGACGACGCTTGCGCGACTGATCGCGCGGGCGTCGGAGAGCGCCGTCGAGAGCATCAGCGCGGTCACCGAGGGCGTGTCGGAGCTGAAGCAGATCATCGCGCGCGCCCGCTCGCGCGAGCAGCCGACGGTGCTGATCGTCGACGAGATCCACCGCTGGTCGAAGTCGCAGCAGGCGGCCCTGCTGCCGCACGTCGAGGAGGGGTTGGTGACGCTGATCGGCGTAACGAGCGAGAACCCGTACTTCGACATCATCGCGCCGCTGCGGTCGCGGCTGCGGATCTTCCGGCTGGAGCTGCTGGCGGACGAGGACGTGCGGACGATCGTGGAGCGGGCGCTGGCGGACGAGGAGCGGGGGCTCGGCGGGCTGAAGCTGGTGGTCGACGAGGACGCGCTGGAGCTGCTGGTGCAGATGGCGGCCGGGGACGCGCGGACAGCGCTCAACGCGCTGGAGGCGGCGGCGCTGGCGGCCCCGCCGACGGCCGACGGGGCGTACCGGGTCACGCGGGAGGGCGTCCGGGAAGCGATCCAGGCGCGGCAGGTCCGCTACGACCGCCAGGCCGACGACCACTATCAGACGATCTCGGCGTTCATCAAGTCGATCCGCGGCTCGGACCCGGACGCGGCCGTGTTCTGGCTGGCGAAGATGCTGGTGGCCGGCGAGGACCTGCGGTTCATCGCCCGGCGGCTGGTGATCCTAGCGTCGGAGGACATCGGCAACGCCGACCCGCACGCGCTGCTGGTGGCCGAGGCGGCCGCGCGGGCGGTCGACTTCGTGGGCTACCCGGAGTCCGATCTTATCCTGTCGCAGGCGACGCTCTACCTGGCGATGGCGCCGAAGTCGAACGCCGCGCTCAAGGCCATCCGGGCGGCCACGGCCGCGATCGAGGGCGGGGCGAACACTGAGGTGCCGCTCCACCTGCGCAACGCGTCGTTCGCCGGGGCGCGGCGGCTGGGCTACGGGGTGGAGTACCGCTACCCGCACGACTACCCCGGCCACTGGGTCGAGCAGCGCTACCTGCCGGACGGGGTGACCGCGCGATTCTACGAGCCGACCGAGCAGGGCCACGAGCGCCGCCACCGCGAGCGGCTCGCCGAGCGACAGGGCGGGCGGGAGGACAGGGAGCCGAACCCGCCGGCGTAACAGCAGCTCGCTCGAAGATACGATTCCTGTTCGCCCCGTGTCATGCGCCACTGCCGGTTCGGTAGTGCCCGATCCAGCGTACCCACGGGGAGATCTGCGCCACCGAGTTGAGGAGGCGCCGATCGTCGGTCCACAACTCGGCACCCAGCGATTGGGCAAGCACGACGTACATGCTATCGTAGATGCTCGGTAGGCCCGCCTGCACGGCGAAGTCGAACGACCGAGTGTACAGATCCTCGGTACTGACGATGTGCAGAGGAAATGCCAGAAACGTTCCCAGAGCCTCCGCTGCCTCGGACCGGGTGAGGGCGTGCTGGCCGCGGTGGATCCGCCGATAGAGGGCGTTGGCAACCTCGCCTAATGGGTCACGCCGCATTTCGCTGAGCTTGACGAAAGGGGGCATACTGCACGGTAGGAGCACGGGATCATGGCGACCATGCAGAAGGAGCGGCTGCGCCCGCTGGCGGAGGCGGAGCGGCGCGAGCTCG
>JALYGH010000658.1 GCA_030777205.1 Chloroflexota bacterium | reverse complement strand
GTAACCGCGGGTCAGCACACCGCGGTGAATACGTTCCCGGGCCTTGTACACACCGCCCGTCACGTCATGAAAGTCGGGGACGCCTGAAGCCGGCCGGCCAACCCTCCGGGGGGGCAGCCGTCGAGGGTGGGACCGGCGATCGGGACGAAGTCGTAACAAGGTAGCCGTACCGGAAGGTGCGGCTGGATCACCTCCTTTCTAGGGACACCCTCCCCGCCCGGCCCTCGCGGCCGGATGGCGGACAGTCCCAGGTCGATCGGTCACCCATCCATCCTCGGATGGTTCTGGACGACCGCAACCTGTTCCCCATCTCCTCGCCACTCTTCGGCGGTCCACGCCACGCCCCCGCCCCCGCTTGGGAGCATCGGGTATCGGCAGCACCAGGGGGCCCGCTCCGGCGGGCCCCTTTTTCTTGTTCCCGTCCGGTATCCCAACTCGGGCCATCGCAGTGCCCGGGGGCAGCGCGAGCGTGAGGCCGCGGACGGTCAGCGATTCGCCGATCCAGGAAGATGTGCTCAGCGAATGCACCGGTGAGGAGGCCGGCATTTACCGGCTCATCCGACTCACCTCCGTCGGAGGACTCGGACGCGCCATGGCTGGCGACCGGAGGATCTCCCGTCCCGTTCGCAATGCTCGCTCGTGGGGACTGTTCCTAACGGGCCGCGACAGCCCCGTCGCCGTTGCGCGCCTCTCCGCTCGACCCGGCGGGCACCAACTCCTGTGACAACAGCATCTCGTTCTGGTCCTCGAACAGCTTCTTGTACAGCCCGTCGAGGGCCATCAGCTCGTCGTGGGTCCCGCTCTCGACGATCCGCCCGGCTTCCAGGACGTAGATCTTGTCCGCGCGCATCGCGAGCGCGAGGCGATGGGTGATGCTGATCGTCGTCTTGCCCTTCGTCGCTTCGGCCAGCTCCTCGAGGATCTCGTGCTCCGTCTCCGCGTCGAGCGCGCTGGTCGCCTCGTCGAGGATCAAGATCGGGGCGTCGCGGAGGAGGGCGCGGGCGATCGCCAGGCGTTGGCGCTGGCCCCCGGACAGGCGGCTGCCGCGCTCACCGATGATTGTGTCGTAGCCGGCCGGCAGCGACATGATGAACTCGTGGACCCGCGCCGCCCGGGCCGCCGCGACGATCTCGGCATCCGTCGCGTCGAGCTTGCCCATCGCGATGTTCTCGCGCACCGTGGCGTTGAACAGGAAGTTCTCCTGGGAGACGAGCGCGATCCGGCTCCGCAGCGCCTGTAGGGCGTACTCGCGGATGTCGCGTCCGTCGATCTTCACGCTCCCGGATTGCGGCTCGTACAGGCGCGGGATCATGTTCACGAGCGTCGTCTTGCCGGCGCCGGTCGGGCCGACGAACGCCGCACTCGTGCCGACCGGGATCTCGACCGTTACGTCATGGAGCACCGGCTTCAGCCCGTACGCGAAATCAACGTGCTCGATCGTGATCTTGTCACGGACCGCCGGCGGCTCGGCGGTGCCGCCGGGCGGCACGCCCAGGTGCTCGGGCTCCGCGCGGAAGACCTCCTCGATGCGCCGCAGCGCCGCCGCCGCGACCGCCACGCTGGCGTAAATGTTGGCCAGGCGATGAACCGGCGTGATGAAGCGGCCCCCCATCAACGCGCTGAATCCGACCAGCGTCCCCACCGTGATCGAGCCGATCACGCCGGAGACTGCCGGGTCATACGCCGCCAGGATGAGGATCGCCGCCATCAGGTAGATGAACCGCGAGTAGATCAGGTCGGTGATGTCCGACGCCTCTTCGAAGACGCCCCGCAGGAAATCCGATCTGATCTCGACGCGCCGAAACTCGTGAATTTCCGGATGCATCCGGTGCCGCATGTACCGCTGGAGGTTGAAGATCTGGATTATCGGGTGGGCGACGACCATCTCCTCGATGTGGGCGTTGATCTGCGCGATCCGCTCCTGACGGCCGCGGTTGGCACGCTGGATCATCGGCCCAAGCGAGCGGCTGATCACGACGTACAGCGGCACGATCATCAGCAGTATGACGGTGAGCTGCCAGCTCAGGATGAACAGGCTGCCGATCGTGACGAAGATCAGGATGATGTAGTACAGGTTGTAGGCGATCGTCCGGGCGAGCGGGTCCGCCAGGCGAGCCATGTCGCTCGTGAACCGCGCCATCAAGTCACCGGTCCGCATCTGCGCGAAGTACCCCGCGCTCAGCCCGTTGACCCGGTCGATGTACCCCAGGCGCATGTCGCGCAGGACGTTCTGGCCCAGGATGTTCACGACGTAGACCAGCCGCATCACCGACGTCGCGTTCACGAGCCCGGCAACGATCATGACGAGCAGGATCCAGAGCGCCTGGACGAGACCGTAGCCCCAGGGGTTGGCCTTGGCCGCCTCGCTGCCGAAGAGGTCGACCAGGTTCCGCAACTGGAACGGCGTGACCTGGGCACTGATCGCGCCGATGAACATCAGCCCGAGGCACTCGGCCTGCCGCCAAGGGTACGGGCGGAGCCATGGCCAGACCCGCCGCAGGAACTCGCCGTACGAGACGAGGCGCCGCCCGATGCCGGTCCGCAGGGCGCTGATCCACTCGGCCTCGAGCAGCTCGAGCGACTTCCCGTAGATGACTTCGGCGCTGTGGTTCGGGTCGACGCGCGTGCCGGCCAGGAAACGCAGGAACTCGCCGACCCCGTCGCGCTCGATGACATAGGCGCTGAACCCCTCCTGGAGCGCCGCGTACAGGTCCGGCGCCACGCCCGCGGCCTCGCCGCGCACGATCGCCTGGTACAGCGGCAGGCGCCACTTGTTCTGCCGCGCCTCGTCGTGGCACCGCTGGACGGCCTCGAGCACCTCCGGCGATACGTGGCCTCGCTTGCCGAACCCTGCGTGCGCGAAGTACTTCGCCGCGCCGCCGATGAAGAAACGCTGCGCCTCGGCGCTGCCGGGCTCCGCCTCGTGCCGCCGCCCTTCGAAGGGAGCGCTGGCCGTCAGACGATAGAGGACGACCCGGGTCAGGTGCTCGTCGATCCCCTCGGCCGGCGACTCGGGACGGTACACCGTCCGGACGACGCCGGCGCCCAGGTCGCTAGTCGAGCCGGTCGCCAGCACGGAGCTCGGGAGATCCGGGTTCGGAATCGCATCGCCGGCGCGAACCACGATCTTGCGCGGGCGCACCAGCGCCTCGCCGGGGACGCTGAGGTGCTTGAGGACGCGCGCGAGCGCCCGCTCCGCGAGCCGGCTCACCTCGTCGAGCCGGCGCTCGGCGTGCGACCCCGACTCGCAGATGACCACGAGGTGCGCGCTCTCGCGTCGCGCCAGCCCGTCCGCCGACAGCCCGCCGTACATCATGCTCCCGCCTCGATCAGACGCTTCCGCCCGGCGCCCCCCATCGCGGCCGAGCATCGCACCGCGCTCCACGGTCCCCGCCAGCCGCCCCCGGATCCCCTCGCCTCCGAGGAGCTTGCCGTCAGGAACGGCCAATCATACGAGAAACGTCCCGGCTCGGCACGCGATCGGGCCGCCCTCAGCCCATCGACCGCTCCGAGCCCTGCATTCGATCCCGTACCGGCCGTCGCTCACGGCTTTCGGCCGCCGTACAGCGCCGTCGCGAGGTGCTTCCAGAAGCAGTCGACCTCCTCAAACCCGACGGCGCCCAGCATGTCCAACTGGCTCGCTAGCGGGCTTGTGTGGCTGTGGTGGCCCTGATGGTGGTCCCGCGGTGGGCCGTCGGCGTCCCCGAGCGCGCGCACGTACAGCTCGCTCAGCAGCTCGCTCGGCGCGCGGACATAGTCGAAGTTCAGGAACCAGCCGCCCGGGCGCAACCGGGCGAGGATGCCGGCGAACAGTGCCCGCTTCCCCTCGTCGTTGAGGTGGTGAATCGCCCGCGAGGAGACGACCGCGTCGAACGGCCCGCTCGCCTCGGCCGGCCAGCCGCCGCCCAGGTCCATCCGAGCGTAGCGCGCCCGCGGACCGAAGCGACTGAGCCGGTCCTGACCGGCTTCGATCATTGCCGGATTGACGTCGAGACAGAGCGCGCGGGCACGCGGGAACCGGTCCAGCAACACCTCGCTCAGCGTCCCGTGGCCGGCCCCGAGGTCGACGATCGACAGCGCGGCCGACTCCTCGAATGGCAGCAGCCGCGCCAGCAGATCGAACTGCTCCGGCCGACCCGCGTCGCCCCGGTCCGACTGGCGGGCCAGCCAGTCGCGGGCATGCTCCTCGCTGAGCCAGCGATTCTCCTGCGCCGTCATCCGATCCTCCAGCCTGGCCGCGTCTTCGAGGCGCCCACACCGCCCTGGCGCGACTGCGGTTCCTATCGTACTCGCCGTCGAATGCCGCCGCGTAGCGCGCCGGGCAACGGCAGCATCCCGCCGATCGTACGTCGGCCCGGCCGCGACGTCTCAGGCCGGTCCGGTTCGATTGATCGAGCCGGATCGGCCGTGCTACGGTCATCGTAGCGAGGGACTCCAGCAAGGGACTCCCCATGGGACAGCTTGTTCAGGCGCTCAAGGAACGTGGGCATCGCCTCACCCCGCAGCGGCAACTGATCCTCGAGGCGATCGAGGAGACCGAGGGGCACGTCTCGGCCGAATCCGTGCATTCGAAGGTCGCCGCCCGTTTCCCGCAGGTCAACATCTCGACCGTCTACCGGACCCTCGAGCTGCTGCAGGACCTCGGCCTCGTCACTCACACGCACTTCGATGACGGCATCGCCCAGTACCACCTCGCGTCCGCCGCGCCGCACCAGCACATGGTCTGCCGCCGCTGCGGCGCAGAGCGCGAGATCGACGTCAGCGTGCTCGACCCGCTCGACCGACACCTGCGCGAGCAGTACAACTTCCGGGCGGACCTGGCCCACTTCGCGATCGTCGGGGTCTGCGGGCCGTGTGACTCGGCCGGCGGGGCCTCGCACCACGACGCTACCGACTGACCCGTACGAGGCCGACCGGCATCCGTCACGGCCCGCGGCGAGCCGCCCGGGGCTCAGTCCCTCACCAACACATCCGGGCGCGGCCGGCCCTCGACGGTCCGGGTCGGCCAGGCGGGATCGACGGTCAGGATCTCGATGCCGGCCTCCGTCGTAAGTGCCGTGTCCTCGATCTTGGCGCCCGGCAGGCTCGGGTTCCAGGCGAGCGCCGTGTTCGCCTCGATCGGCGTGTCGACGCCCGGCCGCCCGACGACCTCGCGGGAGAGGTAGCCGCACGTGCCACCCTGGTGATGGAACCGCTCGGCGCCGGGGTGCCCCGCCCGCGCGTACGCGGCGACGATCGCCTCGTAGCCCGCCTCGACCGTCGAGCCAGGCGTCGAGGCCGCGAACGCCACCGCCTCGACCTCGGCCACGGCGTCGATCAAGCGGCGCTCCTCGGCCGTCGGCGGCCGGAAGTAGACGAAGCGGGTCAGGTTGGCGTAGAGCCCGTGGCGCCGCCCGCAGAACACCAGCATCGCTCGCGCGCCGATCGGCTCGGCCGTCGCCGTCGCGTGGCGATAGATCGGCACCCGCCGCTCCCCGCCCACCAGGGTGAGCGTGGGGTGGATGCCGCGCTCCCAGAGCGCCGCGGCGCCCGCCCCGGCGAGCTGAAACTCGGTCCAGTCGGGCCGCGCCCGCCGAAGGACGACGGACATCGCCTCGGCCGCGTCGCGCCCCAGCGCGCGGTAGCGCTCGATCTCCGGCGGCAGCAGGCGGCGCTTCGCGGCGACCAGCTCGGCGGGCAGCGGGGCTTCGCCCTGCTCCGACCGGTCGCTGGCGACCGCGGGACCGCCGAGCCGCTGGTCCACGAACTGCCGCCGCGCGTCGGGGGCGTTCCACGGCCCGGCCCACACCTCCAGCCCATCCGGCAGCTCCTCGGCCCGAAGTCGCGCGGCCTCGATCTCATCGGTCAGCACCCAGGCCCGCTCGGGCGTGACGAGCACCTCGGCCACGCCCGTCTCGCCGGACAGGATCACGACGTTCGACCCGCCGCACGTCGCCCATGCGAACCAGTCGACCCCGCGCAGGCGGATCCCGCCGAGATCGTGGGCGGCGAGCGCCGCGCGGACCAGGCCAAGCTTCGTCTCGAGCTCGCTCACGTCCATCCCCTTCAATCGTGTCCCGCACTTGATACAACAACACCCGAGCGCTCCAGCGGCCGGGTCGCGGCACTGTGTCGGGCGTGCGCTCCTGGTGTAGACTCCGACTCGGAGGGCCGGGCCATGTTTCGAGACCTTATCACGTCCGAGCGGGAGTTGCGCGAGCTGTTTGGGGAGCCGAGCGAGGTGGCCCTCAAGAAGGAGAAGGCGGCGCTGAACGAGACGATGCGCGCGTTCATCGCCACGTCGCCGTTCCTGCTGCTGGCGACGTCGGGCGCGGACGGCCGCTGCGACGTCTCGCCGAAGGGCGATGCGCCGGGCTTCGTGAAGGTGCTGGACGAGAAACGCCTGGTCATCCCCGACCGGATCGGCAACAACCGCGTCGACGGGCACCGCAATGTGCTGGCGAACGGGCACATCGGGCTGATCTTCCTGATCCCCGGCCGGGAGGATACCCTCCGTGTGAACGGCCGGGCCAGGCTGACCCGCGACCCGGAGCTGCTGGCGAGCATGCTGGTCCAGGGGAAGCCGCCGAAGCTGGCGATCGGGGTCGAGGTCGAGGAGTGCTTCATGCACTGCGCCAAGGCATTCAAGCGGTCGCGGCTGTGGCAGGCGGACGCCTGGCCGAGCGCGCAGGCGGCGCCGTCGATGGCCGAGATCCTGATGGAGACGGTCAAGCCGGTCGGCATGACGCTCGACGACATGGAGAAGCGGCTCGAAGAGGGCTACCGCACGCGCATGTATTGATTGTCCGGCGCCGCTCCGGATGCCGCCGGAGGGCACCACGCGCCGAGGCGCCGCATCGCGACGACGGACCGTGGCAATCGCCACGTCGGCGGCGATGACGAACACTGTCGACGAGCAGATCGCCCAATGGATCGCGGCCGGGGCAGCG
>JALYGH010000657.1 GCA_030777205.1 Chloroflexota bacterium | reverse complement strand
GCTCAGGGTCGCCCTGCTGCGCGCCGCGCATCTCCCAGACTGCCGCGACGAAGTCGCGGAACAGCGGATGGGGCCGGTTCGGGCGCGACTTGAGCTCCGGATGGAATTGCGTCCCGAGCATCCAGGGATGGTCGCGCAGCTCGGAGATTTCCACCAGCCGACCATCGGGCGAGAGGCCGCTCGTGACGAGCCCGGCCTCGGTGAGCGCCTTGCGGTACTCGTTGTTGAACTCGAAGCGGTGCCGGTGGCGCTCGAAGACGATCGACTCCTCGTAGGCGGCGAGCGCCCGGGTGCCCGGCCGGAGCTGGCACGGGTAGACGCCGAGCCGCATCGTGCCGCCCTTGTCGGAGACGTCCTTCTGCTCGGGGAGCAGGTCGATCACCGGGTGCTCGGTGAAGAGGTTGAACTCGGTGCTGTTCGCGTCCGCGTAGCCGAGGACGTGCCGCGCAAACTCCATGACCATGACCTGCATCCCGAGGCAGAGGCCGAGGTACGGGATCTTCCGCTCGCGGGCGTACTTCGCGGCGGCAATCATCCCCTCGACGCCTCGGTAGCCGAATCCTCCGGGCACGACGATCCCGTCCAGCCCGGCCAGCACCTGCTCGGCCGGCTCGTCCTCGAGTCGCTGGGAGTCGATCCACTCCAGCCGCGGGCGCAGGTTGTGGTGCCAGGCGGCGTGGTTCAGCGCCTCGCGGACGCTGATGTAGGCGTCCTCGAGCTCCATGTACTTGCCGACGACGCCGATGGACAGCTCGGCGGTCTCGGCCTTCGCCCGGGCGACGATGTCGCGCCATTCGTCCAGGTCCGGCTCGCCGGCCGCGAGCCCGAGCCGTTCAACGATGAAGCTGCCGAGGCCGGCCGCTTCGAGCGTCAACGGAACCTCGTAAATCGTGTCGGCCGTCTCGAGCGGGACGACCGCCCGCGCGTCGACGTCGCAGAACAGGGCGATCTTCTCTTTGAGGTCGTCGGGCACGGGGTAGTCGGAGCGAGCGACGATGACGTCCGGCTGGATGCCGATGCTGCGCAGCTCCTTGACGCTGTGCTGGGTCGGCTTGGTCTTAAGCTCCCTGGTCGGCCGCACGTACGGCAGGAGCGTGACGTGGATGAACAGGGTCTGGTCCTGCCCCAGCTCGCGGTGTATCTGGCGGATCGCCTCGAGGAACGGCAGGCACTCGATGTCGCCCACGGTCCCGCCGACCTCGACGATGACGACGTCGGCCCCGGACAGGCGCGCGACCCGGCGGATGCGATCCTTGATCTCGTTCGTGATGTGCGGGACGACCTGGATCGTACCGCCGAGGAAGTCCCCACGCCGCTCCTTGCCGATCACGCCGGAGTAGATGCCGCCGGTCGTGACGTTGCTTGCCTTGGTCAAGCTCAGGTCGACGAACCGCTCGTAGTGGCCGAGGTCGAGGTCGGTCTCGGCGCCGTCGTCGGTGACGAAGACCTCGCCGTGCTGATAGGGGCTCATCGTCCCCGGATCGACGTTGATGTACGGGTCGAGCTTCATGATCGACACCGACACGCCGCGGCTCTTCAACAGCCGGCCGAGGGACGCGACCGTGATGCCCTTGCCCACCGATGAAACGACGCCGCCGCTTACGAAGATGTAGCTGGTCACCGAGGCATCCTCCCGCCCAAGACGGCCCTACCCTGGCCCGTACCGCCCGAGCCCACGTCACCGTGGCTCATGCCGCGCGCCACAAAGAGAGACCGGCGCCCCGAGTGGGGACGCCGGTCTCGCTGAAGACATTTCGCCGAGGCGACCAATCGACCCGCCGCGCTTGGCGGGCAGCCGACGCTCATCGCCCGGCTCCTCGTGGTCGCACCCTTCGATGATACGGACGCCCACCAGGAATCGGCAAGAGGTTTCGGCCCGCGATTCAGGGATTCCTGGTGGGTTGCCGCGATTGTGACGGGTCGGCCGCCGCCAGCCGAACGATGACCCGATCGGTCGCGGTCGCGACGTCGACGATCCGGAACTGATCGTCGGCCACCAGGCGTGCTAGCTCGGCGTTGAGCGGCTCGGCGAGCATGTCGCCGAGCCCGGTGGGAAGGGCAAGGGTGCCGACGCGGACCGTTTCGACGGTGACCCTGATGCGACCGTCGACGACGCCGAGCGTACAGCTCACGTTCGCCTGGAACCTCTGGTTCATGACCGGCACGTCGCCGACGAACGACAGGCGCCGGCCCGGCTCCAGGTCGACCTTGAGGTTCTGCAGCGAGCCGCCGGCCGCCGGGTCGGTCGGGCGCTCGGCGATGACCCGGTTCAGGTATGACTCGCGAATGCTGACGATCACGTCCGAATCGAGCTCGGCCGCCGGATCCCCGATCGGCGGCGGCGGCAGTGACCCGCTCGCCTGGAACGTGGCGAGCAACGCGGCGCCCAGCAGCATCCCCAGGACCAACGTCAGCAGGAGCTTCCAGGGGAATCGGTGACGGCGCCGACGCGGGGGCGTCGCGTCGTCCGAGCCGAGCGCGAGACCGGCACGTGGCGCGTCGGGCGCGTGAGCGGACATGGCAGCAGTCACCCGGGTGGGATACCTCCAGTAATGTGCAGCGAGCGTGCCACCGGCGGCACGCGTCGTGCGCTCGGGAAGGCTCGGGGGTGGTGTGATATAGTGCAGACAATGGATGAGCCTACCGGGGCGGGTCGACCGTTGGATCCGCAGGCGCTTGCGAGGCGGATCGTCGAGCTGGCTTCCGACAAGCAGGCCGCCGACATCGTCCTCCTCGACATCCGCTCGATGTCAGCCGTGGCCGATTACTTCGTCATCTGTACGACGATGAGCGAGCGGCAGACGACGGCCATCATCCGAGATCTGGTCGACCAGCTACGCGAAGAGGCCGAGGTGCGGCCGTTGCGGGTCGAGGGTCAGGCGGCATCGGGCTGGGTCCTGATCGACTATGGGGACGTTGTCGTCCATGTGTTCGGGGCCGAGCAGCGGTCGTTCTACCAGCTCGAGCAGTTGTGGTCGGCGGCCGTGCCGCTCGTTCGGATGCAGTGATGCTCGGGGTCAACCGCGCGGGGCTGATGCACGCCGGACCCTTCGTCGGCGGGATGACCGTCGGCGTCCTGGTTGGCTTCGTCGCCGGGTCCGCACTCACGCTGCTGATCGGCGAGGCGACCCTCGAGGCCGTGAAGGACCTCGTCGATCGCCTGAGCGGCCGGCGAGACCGGGTAAACTTCGAGCTGCTGCTCCAGTAGCGCGAAGTCAGAAACCATCGCCTTCGGCGCGTCCCTATCTGGTCAATGTCCAGATAACCTCTTGTCTGCGCCGGTCACTCCTTGACACAGCGCTCTACTTCGAGCTAACCTCCAGGAAAGACTGGAGGGCGGCTCGTGCCTACCCTGGCCCCCGTCGGATCCTATCACTCGCTCGCCGCGTCATTCCGTCGCTCGCTCTTGGCGGAGAACAAGTCGCCCAAGACCGTGAAGTCGTACATGGAGGGCGTAGAGCTATTCGGTCGCTTCCTCGTGGAGCGAGGAATGCCGACTGCCGTTGAGGCCATCTGCCGCGAGCACGTCGAGGAGTTCGTCACCGACCAACTCAGCCGATGGAAGCCGGCGACCGCCGTGGCCCGGCACAAGGGCATCCGCCGCTTCTTCGCTTGGCTGGTGGAAGAGGGCGAGATCGCGTCGTCACCGATGCAGAACGTCAAGCCGCCGGCTATTCCGGAGGAACCACCCGAGGTACTGAGCGACGACAGCCTGCGCAAGCTGTTCAAGGCGTGCGAGGGGGCTGGCTTCCGCCTGAAGCGTGACATGGCGATCCTTCGTCTCCTGGCCGATACTGGCATGCGCATCTCCGAGTTGACCGGCCTGCGAGTCGAGGACATCGATTTTGACCTCAACGTGGCCCACGTGGTTGGCAAGGGGCGTCGACCGCGATCCTGCCCCTTTGGGCGGAAGACGGCGCAGGCGCTTGACCGCTACCTTCGGGAGCGGGCCAAGCACAGGGATGCGGGCTGCCCCGAGTTGTGGCTGTCGCGCAGCGGCCCGATGACGGATGACGGCATCCGCAAGCAGGTCGATCAGCGCGCCCAGGAAGCCGGAATCGGGCATATCCATCCGCATCAGCTTCGACACACGTTCGCCCATAGCTGGCTGGCACACGGCGGCCAGGAGGGCGACCTGATGCGCCTGGCCGGCTGGCGCTCTCGAACCATGCTAAGAAGGTACGGAGCGTCCGCCGCTGACGAGCGAGCGCGAGAGGCATACCGGCGGCTGAGTCCGAGAGATCGACTATGACACTCCTGGCGCGGCTCACCAAGAAGAAGAAGGGCAAGCTGCCGTCCGTGGTATGCGGACTGCCCGCGTGCAGTGCTCAGCTCGCCACGATGCACATTGGGCACGCCGTCGACCCGGAAGGTAGGGGGCTCGGTAGGCTGGGGCTGTCAGGCGGCTGGGTCCAGCGTAAGGCGGACGGGACCTGGGTCCTCACCGAGCATGCCGCGCAACGCGCGAAGCAAGGGCAAGCACCGGCTTTTCATCGGAGGCCCAAGCTTGCGATTTAACCCCCGACGGCGGGGACGAGGGGGTTTTCGGGGGGCGACTGGGCTGAGCCCGTAGCATTGAGCATGATCGATCCGGTCGTGTTCAACTGCGAGGATTGGGGCGGGGTGTTCGCCCGCCCGACCTGACCCATTTTTCAACCGGCTCCGTGCCTTCAGGGTGATCAGTCGTTCGGTGCGGGCGACGCCTCAGGGCTGCCCAACCGAGGCGATCGTGACCTTATAGAAGCGTGGCCGTGGTCCCATCGCAGTGCTGTCCGCCGCCTTGGTTGATACGCCCGTTACGAACGACCGGAGTC
>JALYGH010000656.1 GCA_030777205.1 Chloroflexota bacterium | reverse complement strand
GTGGGACCCGGCGCACGGCGGCCGGCCGCGCCGCGTCCAAGCCCCGCGCGACGGCTCCGCAGTCCACGGCGAGCAAGACGGCGTCGACCAAGACCGCCGCGGGCCGCAAGCCGGCCGCGAGCAAGGCGTCCACCACTCGAACCCGGCGGGCGAGCTAGGACGGCGGCACGTCGCCCGTTGCGGGTCAAGGCCACCGGGTACGGAACTGACAGCGACGAGGTGCAGGCTTCCATGCGGGCGCGTATGCCTTAATATCTCATCCTGAGCGAAGCGAAGGACCTACAGGCTGGCGAGACACGCGAGCCGCTGTGCTGGCGAGTCCGTAGGTCCTTCGCTTCGCTCAGGATGACAAGTGGGTAGCCAGCAGTCGGCGACCTTCCGGACCGGTCAGCCTCGAGCATCGCTCACTATCCGAGGCTGGCTAGAACTCGAGGTTGGCTGACGGCCTCGCCCGGCCCCCGCAAGCAGGGCGGGCGGGCGTCGTCGGCTAGCCCTGACAATCACTACGAGAGGAAACGCGAGATGAGCGCCTACGCATCGCGCATCGACCGGCTCCGCGGCCTGTTCGACGAGGCCGGCATCGACGGCATCCTGATCTCGCAGCCGGAGTCACGCTTCTACCTGAGCGGCTACACCGGCCACGACCTGCCCCCGCGCGACTCGGCCGGCTACCTGATGATCGGGCGCTCCGGCAGCCGCCTGCTGACCGACCCGCGCACGAGCGAGCAGGCCGAGCAGGAGGCGCCGGACTACGAGGTCGTCGTCTACACCCACGGCGCGCGCTCGACCCAGCGGATGCAGGAGTCGGTCGAGAAGCTCGGCATCACGAAGCTCGGTTTCGAGTCCATCCACCTGCCCTACGGCTTCTGGGAGTCCTTCAGCGAGGCGGTCAAGGAGAAGGGCGCCGAGATGGTCCCGGTCAAGGATCTGATCGACCGCCTGCGGGTGACCAAGGACGAGGCCGAGCTGCGCGACCTCCAGGCGGCGGTGGACGTCCTCGACGACTGCTTCATGCACCTGGTCCGCAACGAGCTGCGCGTCGGTCGGACCGAGAAGGAGATCGCCGTCGCGGTCGAGCAGTACCTCCAGAGCCGTGGGTCGAGCACCTCGTTCCCGTCGATCGTCGCGAGTGGACCGAATGCCTCGATGCCGCACGCAGTGCCGACCGATCGCCGGCTCCAGGAAGGCGAGCCGATCACGATCGATATCGGCGCCAAGGTGAACGGCTACTGCTCGGACATGACGCGCACGGTCTGCCTCGGGACGCCGAGCGACAAGCTGCGCGAGGTGCATGCCCTCGTCCTCGATGCCCAGGAGCTCGCCGAGCGGGAGATCAAGCCCGGCATGACCGGCAAGGAAAGCGACGAGATCGCCCGCCAGTTCCTGGCCTCGAAGGGGTACGGCGAGCAGTTCAGCCATGGGCTCGGCCACGGCATCGGGCTGGAGGTCCACGAGCCGCCGTGGGTCTCGCTGCGCGGCGAGCAGAAGCTGGCGCCGGGCATGGTCTTCAGCGTCGAGCCGGGCATCTACATCCCCGGCTGGGGCGGCGTGCGGATCGAGGACCTGGTCGTCCTCGAGGATGGTGGGGCGCGGGTCTTGTGTCGCTCCCCGAAGGCCCTGGAACTGGTCGAGGTGGCGGTATGATCTCAACCGGCGACTTGAAGCGCGGCGTCATCATCGAGATGGACCGGCAGCTCTTCTCGGTGATGGACTACCAGCACCAGAAGATCGGCCGCGGCAGTGCCCAGGTGCGGATGCGGCTGCGGAACATCCGGACCGGCTCGATCTCGGACACGACCGTCCAGGCCGGGACGAAGTTCCCGCGCGTGCGCCTGGAGCAGCGGGACATGCAGTACCTGTACGCGGAAGAGAACGCGTACTACTTCATGGACCAGCAGACGTACGACCAGATCGCCCTGACGGCGCAGCAGCTCGGCGACGCCGTGAATTACCTGAAGGACGGGATGGTCCTCCAGGTCCAGTTCTACGAGAACGAGCCGGTCGCGGTGGACCTGCCGATCACGGTCGAGCTCGAGGTCGTCGAGACCGATCCGGGCTTCAAGGGCGACACGGCCACCGGCGGCAACAAGCCGGCCAAGACGGAAACCGGCCTGGTGGTCAACGTGCCCCTGTTCGTCAACCAGGGGGACCGAATCAAGATCGACACCCGGACCGGGACGTACCTGGAGCGGGTGTAGTCGATCGTCGAGATGCACGCGTGACCGTGTCGCACGACGGCTGGGCGGACCACCTCGGCGAGCTGCTGCGGCTGCTCGACAGTTCCGACGTCGAGGAGCTGGAGGTCGAGCACGAGGGGGCCCGCCTCGTCATCCGGCGGGACGTGAGCGACAACTCGGCGGCGACGGCGGCAGCGCCGCGCGCCATTCCGGGGGCACGCCCCGAGACGTTCGTCGTCACCTCGCCGATCGTCGGGCTCTTCCATCGCGTCGCCGGCGGCGCCGACCCGCCGGCCGAGGAGGGCGCCTCGGTCGCCGCCGGGCAGGTGGTCGGGGCGGTCGAGGCGATGGGCATGCTGAGCCGAGTCCAGACCGAGCGGGCCGGCGTCATCCAGGAAGTGCTCGTCCGCGACGGGCAGCCGGTCGAGTACGGCCAGCCGCTGGTCGTGCTACGAGTGCCGTAGGTCGCGGATGCAGATATTCGGGGTCGAGGAGGTCGGCGCGTACATCCGCGAGATGTTCGAGCTGGACGACAACCTCGCAGATCTGTGGGTCACCGGCGAGATCACGAACTTTTCGCGCTCGCCCTCGGGCCACTACTACTTCTGCCTGAAGGACGCGACGAGCCAGCTCCGGGCCGTCCTGTTCCGCGGCAACGCCGCCCGCTGCGGCGCGTCGCCGCGACCGGGTGACGCCGTCGTGGCCCACGGCCGAATCGACTTCTACCAGCCGCAGGGCTCGCTGCAGCTCGTGGTCGACCTGCTCTACCCGGCCGGCGTCGGGGAGGCGCACCTCCGGTTCGAGGCCTTGCGCCTCAAGCTGGAGCAGGAGGGGCTGTTCGCCGAGGAGCGGAAGCGCCCGTTGCCGCCCTTCCCGCGCCGCATCGGGCTGGTCACGTCGGAAGGCGGCGCGGTCCTCCATGACGTCGTGAACGTGCTGTCGCGGCGCTACCCGCTCGTCGAGGTGGTCCTGTCGCACACGAGCGTCCAGGGCGACGGGGCGCCGGCCGAGATCGTCTTGGCCCTGCTGCGGCTGCGCGAGTGGACGGCGGCCGATGGCAGCGGGGTCGACGCGGTGATCGTGGCGCGCGGGGGCGGATCGCCGGAAGACCTCGCCTGCTTCAATGACGAGCGGGTGGCCCGGGCGATCTTCGCGAGCCCGTGGCCGGTCGTCTCGGCCGTCGGGCACGAGACGGACGTCACCATCTGCGACTTCGTCGCCGACCTCCGTGCCCCGACCCCATCGGCGGCCGCCGAGCTGGTCGCGCCGGACCTCGAAACACTCCGCCAGGCCGTCGCCGAGCTGGTGGGACGCGGGCGCGGCTGCGTCGCGCAGGCGCTGGGGGAGGCGCGAACCGAGCTGCGCCACGCGCGGAATCGGCTCGTCGCGCGCTCGCCGCTGGCCCAGATCGCCGCCCAGCGCCAGGCCACGGATGACTATGCCGAGCGCTTGCGCACCGCGACCCTCTCGGAGCTGCGGATGCTCCGCGAGCAGATCGAGGGCCGGCGACTCCAGCTCGGGGCACTCAGCCCCCGCGCGACGCTCGCCCGCGGCTACAGTATCGTCAGTCGGCGCGGCGACGGCGTCGTGCGCTCGATCGGCGATGTCGGGGCGCAGCAGCCGCTCACGATCCAGGTCACGGACGGCGAGATCGAGGCCACGGCGACGGATGTCCGCCCGCGTGATTCGGCGGCGAAGGCCTTCACCCCCCGGCCCCGGACAGATCCTCATCCTCCGGCCCCCGCTCGCACGCCCGGGATAGGGGGTGGAGAGTGAGGGCGAGACAGGAGCACGCGATGCGGCAGACGGAGCCAACGTTCGAGGCGATCTTCGAGGACTTGCAGGAGACGATCGGGCGCCTGGAGCAGGGCGGACTTCCCCTCCAGGACGCGGTGGCCCAATTCGAGCACGGCATGGCGCTCGCGGCACGCTGCCTGGAGATCCTCGACGCGGCCGAGCTGCGCGTGACGCGCGTCCTGGAGTCGGCGGCACCGGTCCTCGACGAGCCGGCCTTTTAGCTGCACCCTCGCCCGAGCATCAGCGCGGAGGTGGCCGTCATGGTCCTCGTCGGCGTCGACTGGGTCGAGGCCCAGCACGCCGCCCGCTTCCTCGATTCGGCCGGGGCCATCATCCGACGCTCATGAATCCGCTCTTGACGTAGGCCTTCAGCGCCTCCGCCTCCGATGGCCGACGATGAGCGCGCCAGACGGGCGGCCCAGACCACCTCGCGCATTTCACAGCGAATCGCGCCGACATGCGACGGGGGACGGATGACGGAGCTGAGCTGGGACGGCAAGGACGACAAGCCGGGCCGCCGTGTGGGCCGCTCCGGGTGGCCCTCCCGTTCCCGGCCGTCGAGACGGTCAACGAGTCTGCTCAGGAGCGCAGGCGCTCGCTCGACGTGTTCGGCAGCGGCCGCGCCCCGGAGTGGCGGAACCGCCTGATCCGTGGCGACAAGAAGTACGTTCTGGCGTAGCCGCGATCAGGCGGGGGCTCGCCCGGCCGGGCGGCTTTCCGCTTCACCCGTGACGGACACGCCGGACGCCGGGCCGGCGGGGTCCGAGCGGGACGCGGCGAGGGCGGCCGGTGGGCGGGCCAGTGGGAGGACGGTCAGGGCGAGCGCGACCATGACGGCCATCATGGCGAAGATGACTCGCGGGCCGTACAGGTCCGAGAGGGTACCGGCGACGACGCTGGCCAGCGGCGCGGCCAGCGACCCGCTCGCGGCCAGGATGCCGGCCGCCGCGCCGACCCGCTGCGGGGGCACGAGGTCGCCGAGGAGCGGGATGGCGAGGACCATGCTGGCGGCGTTCCCGACGCCGGCCAGCAGGAACACGATCGCGCCCTGCTCCTTGGTGGTGATGACCAGCCCGGCCAGCCCGCAGATCCCGACGATGGCGTACCCCGCGCCGATCACCCGTCGCCGGCCGAAGCGGTCGCCGAGGAGGCCCATCGGGATGGCGAGCGCGGCCGTGCTGAGCAGCAGCAGGGCCGGCAGGAGCTGGGCCTCGCCGACGGTGGCGCCGAGGATGTCGCGGGTGTAGATCGAGACCAGCGGCATGACGGCGTTGACGCCGGACCAGTAGCAGAAGTAGACGAGGCAGAAGGCGGCCGCGCCGCGGTAGATGCCGAGCCAGGCGCCGCGGCCGGGCACATGTGGCCCCCCC
>JALYGH010000655.1 GCA_030777205.1 Chloroflexota bacterium | reverse complement strand
CGCGTCCCCACTGCGCCGCCGCCAACTGGCCCCGTGCCCCGCACGGCGTCGGCACCGCCGCCGACGACCCGACCGGGGCCGCTGACCCCGCCGGCACCGCCGTAGTCAGCCCCATCGCTCAGCCACCCCCTGAGCTGTGGTGCCCAACGGCACCTCAGCCCCAGGGTGGCGAATAAGCCCTGACAGTCACGGCTGGGGTGATTGCGTCTTGACGACAGGGCGCAGAGGTACTTCATCGTGACGACAGGGGGACGCCAAGACCGAGCGCCCCCTCGCCATCGGCCATGCAGATCCTAGCCGGTCGTCTGGACGCCGGCGGCGATGCCGTTGATCGTCCGCAGGAGCGTGCCGACCAGCGCCTCGATGTCCGGCCCTACGTGCCCCTCTGCCTCGGCCGCTCGCCAGCGCGCCAGTAGCTCGACCTGGGCGCAGTGCAGTGGGTCGACGTACGGATTGCGCAGCGCGATCGAGCGGCGCAGGACCGGCGCCCGTTCGAGCACCTCCGACTGCCCGGCCGCGTCGAGGACGAGCCGTCGGGTCCGCTCGTACTCGTCCTCGATGCGGCGCATGATCCGCTCCCTGACGCCGTCGTCGCCCACGAGTCGGGCGTAGAGGCGCGTCACCTCGAGCGTCGCCGTGCCGAGGCTGATCTGGGCGTTGTCCAGCAGCGAACGGAAGAATGGCCAGCGGGCGTACATCTGGCGAAGCCGCTCCGGGTCGTCGGCGGCGGCTTCGAGGGCCGTGCCGAGGCCGAACCAGCCCGGCAGGTTGCAGCGGTTCTGCGTCCAGGCGAACACCCAGGGGATCGCCCGCAGCTCCTCGACCGAGCCGCCGGGACCGCGGCTGACCGGCCGCGACGCCAGGTTCAGTCGGGACAGGGCGTCGATCGGCGTCGCCTCGCGGAAGAAGGTGAGGAACTCGGGCGTCTCGTAGACCAGCTCGCGATAGGCGCGCCGGCCGTGCTCGGCCAGCTCGGCCATGACGTCGCTCCAGGCGGGCTCGGGCGGCTCCTGCCCGGCCCGGGCGACCGGATCGAGGCCGGCCCGGATCACCGCGCCGACCACCTGGTTCAGGTGCCGCCGCGCGATCCCCGGCTGCCCGTAGCGCGCGAAGACGATCTCGCCCTGCTCGGTCACCTTGAAGCGCCCGCCGAGCGCGCCGAGCGGCTGGGCCAGGATCGCGCGGTGCATCGGGCCGCCGCCGCGCCCGACCGCCCCGCCGCGCCCCTGGAACAGCAGCAACTGGACGTCATGGCGGGCGGCCAGCGCGGCCAGCTCCCGCTGCGCCGCGTACAGCCACCAGCCCGACGCGACGAACCCGCCGTCCTTGTTGCTGTCCGAGTAGCCGAGCATGATCTCCTGGGTGCGGTCCCAGGCGTCCAGGTTGCGGCGGTACCCGTCGAGCGCCCAGACACGCTCCACGATCTCGGGCGCGCGGCCCAGCTCGTGGACGGTCTCGAAGAGGGGGACGACGCGGATGCCGAGCCCGGCCCGGCCGCGCCCGGCCGGATAGAGGCCGACCTGCTGCGCAAGGACGAGCACTTCGAGCAGGTCGCTCGGGTCGGCGGCCATGCTGATGATGTACGTGGCGCAGGCGCCGCGCCCGAACCGCTCCTGGATCATCCGGACGAGGTGGAGGGTGGCGACCGTCTCGCGTGCTGCGGGCGACAGATGCGCGACGCTCAGCGGCAACGGCCGACCGCCGGCCAGGACCGCTTCGAGCAGCTCCTGGCGGGCCGGCTCGTCGAGGTCGCCGTAATCCGCTGCGACGCCGGCGGCGGCCAGCAGCTCGCCCAGGGCGTCGGCATGGCGCCCGCTATGCTGGCGGATCTCCAGCGCCGCGAAATGGAACCCGAATGTCTCGACGCGAAGGATGAGGTCGCGCAGGAATCCATCGGCGACGCGCGCGCCGCGGGCAGCGCGCAGGCTCGCATCGATCAGCCGGAGGTCGCTCAGGAAGTCCGACGCGGCCAGGTACGCGCCGACGGGCCGGGTGGCGTCGGCGGCGTCCCAGGGCGTCGCGAGCGTCCGCCGCAAGCGCGCCAGCACGAACTCCAGCTTGCGCCGATACGGCTCGCGCTCGAACCGACCCGTCAGGCCCGCGGCCACGTCCCGGAGCTGGGTCGCGTCGCGCTCCAGCGAGGCGAGCAGGGCGTCATCGACCGGCGCGCGGGTGGCGGCGACGCTCAGCTCGCGTTGCAGCCGAGCGACGTCCTCGACGTACCGGGTCAAGGCGAGCCGCACGTGGCGCTGCATCGTCTCGCGGGTCACGTCCGGGGTCACGTTCGGGTTGCCGTCGCGGTCGCCGCCGACCCACGAGCCGAAACGGACGAGCGCGCGGTCCCCGTCCAGCCCAGGGAAGCGCCCGGCGAGGGCCGCGCCGAAGTCGTCGTGCACGCGCGGCACAACCTCGAAGAGGCTGCCGCCGACGCTGGCCAGGACGCTGTCCACCTCGTCGAGCACCGTTGGCCGGCGCGGACGGACCTCGTCGGTCTGCCAGAGCAGCGTGATCGTCGTCAGGGTCTGCCGCCGGAGCGCCTCGCGCTCGTCGGGGGTGAGCAACGGATCGTCGCGGGCATCGACGAGTCGGCCAAGCTCCGCCAGATGGTCGAGCACGGTCCGGCGCCGCGACTCGGTCGGATGGGCCGTGAAGACCGGCGTGACCGTGAGCGCCTCGAAGAAGGCCCGCGCCTCCGCGGGCGAGACCGACGGCGGGATCGCGTCCACCGCCTCGGCGATCGACTCGGCGGGCGGCCGATCGGGATGCTCGCGGCGGCGGGCGCGCAAGGCCCGCAGGCGGTGCTGCTGCTCCACGACGTTGATGATGTGGAAGTAGGTGGCGAACGCCCGCACGACAGACCCGAGCAGGTGGTCGGGTACGTCACGCATGGCTGCCAGGAGCGGATCGAGGGTGGCGGCGCCGGTCCGGAGCTCAATGGCGAGCTGGCGCACCCGCTCGACGGCGTCGAACAGCTCCTCACCACCCTGCTCTCTGAGGACGACGCCGAGCAAGGCGCCCAGGTCGTGCACGTCGGTGCGCAGCGCATCCGCGGTGGGATCCGCGGCGGGTCCGGTTCGGGCTGCGTGGTCGACCATACGAGAGCTTAGCCCATGCGGGCTCAGGCGGGCGGCGGCTGTCGTTCGGCGGCCAGCGCCTCGAGCAGTCGTGCTTCGATCACCCGCGAGCGGCCGAAGTCCGTGAGCCGGGCAAAGTGCGCCGTCGTCGCGACCAGCACGTCCAGCGGCATCAGCCCAACCAGCTCGCTGGACGCGATGTCCACGCCGTGCTCGCCGGCCTGCTGCCGGACCGCCTCGAGGACGACGTGGAGCGGGGTCACCGCCGGGTCGAGCAGGTTCATCGACACCTGGACGATGTTCGGGTCCGGCGTCGCCATGCCGAGCGCCTGCACGGCCGGGAAGCCGCCGCTCGACTCGCGGACCGTCCGGGCGATCCGTTTGGCAAGCGCAAGGTCCGAAGTCGCCAGGTTGATGTTGTACGCCAGCAGGAACGGGCGCGCGCCGACCGCCGTCGCGCCGGCCGTCCCGATCCGCCGCGGGCCGTAGTCCGGCGCCCGCTCGGGATCGACGCCAATCGTCTCGCACAGGTCCTCGTACTGGCCGCGTCGCACGTCCGGCAGGCGGCGCCGAGCGGGATACTGGGCCGCCTCGGCGTAGAGATAGACCGGAATGCCTAGCTCGTCGCCCAGTCGTCGCCCGAGCTGGTGGGCGACTGCCACGCAGTCGGCCATCGTCACGCCGCTGAGCGGGACGAACGGGACGACGTCGGTCGCGCCGATCCGGGGATGCTCGCCCCGATGCTCCCGCATGTCGATCAGTTCGGCGGCGCGGGCGGCGCAGCGGAAGGCGGCTTCAACGACGCCGGCCGGACTCCCGACGAACGTGAGCACCATCCGGTTGTGGGCGGCGTCGACGTGCAGGTCGAGCACGCTGACGCCGGGCGTCGTCGCGGCGGCGTCGCGGATGGCCGCGACGACGTGCTCGCGTCGACCCTCGCTGAAGTTGGGCACGCACTCGACGAGCTGCACGGGCGCTCCGAATCCGAACCGGGTCCGACAGTATACTGCTGGTTACTGGCGATGCGCGGGGCGTCCGAATGCCCCGCCGATCCCCCTGGAGCTCCGGTGACCGATCTTCCTCTTTACGCCGTGCCCGTCACCGAGTACTTGGACCGCCTGGCGTCCGGCGACCCCACGCCCGGCGGTGGGAGTGCGGCGGCGCTGGCGGGCGCGCTCGCCGCCGCACTCGTCAGCATGGTCTGCAACCTGACCACCGGTCGCGACAAGTTCGCCGACGTCGAGGAGGAGGTGGTCGCGATCCGAGCCGAGGCCGAGGC
>JALYGH010000654.1 GCA_030777205.1 Chloroflexota bacterium | reverse complement strand
GTCAGGACGTTGCACCAATCGCGGCCGTTCATGCCGAGAATGACGCGGCTCGAATTGACGTGCATGCGGAACGCCTTCTGGAATACCTTCCAGGCCGCCAGCCGGGCCTTGCAGGCTCGGTCCGGCGGCGCGAATGCGCCCCACTTCTGCCAGTAGAGGTCGACGTAGGTGCGCTGGCGCTCGCGCTGCCGGGCGCTCGCCTCCGAGCCGTCCGCCCAGGCCCGGTAATGGTGGACGGCGACGGCACGAGTGTAGGCGATGTCGTGGCCGCTGAACAGCACCTTGGCGGTCAGGTCCGGGTCGATCCCGTAGTCGCGGAAGCGCTCGCTGAAGCCGCCGACCTGCTGGAGGACCGAGGTTCGCAGCAGCCCCTGGTTCACGTTCAGCACGCCGATCGACGAGACCGCCCCGAGGTACGGCGCCTCGACGGATGGGCCCTCAACGTCCTTCACCTTGAGGCCGACCATGCCGACCCACGGCAGCCGGTCGAGGATCTGGACGCCGACGTCAAGGCCCCGGTTGACCACCGCATTGTCGTCGCTGAGCCAGCAGGTGAACGGCGTGTCGAGCGTCTCGAAGACGGCGTTGTACGCCCGCGCCTGGCCGAGCTTCTTGCCGACCAGGATCGGAACGAGCCGATCCGACGCGACTGACCGGAGATACTCGATCGTGCCATCGGTGGAGCCGGCGTCGGTGACATAGACGCGCGTCGGCGTCGTGGTCTGCTCGAAGATGCTCCGGAGGCAGACCCTCAGGTTGTCGAGGCGATTGTAGGTGCCGAGGACGACCGAGAGCCTGGGCCGCGCGTCGTTCATGCAGTTGCCTCAGATCCGGTGCAGCGACATAATACCCGGCGCCTTGACGTTTCATCTGCTGCGACACGAACAGCAACCCGATTCGGCCGGCGCTGCATCGGGGGGCCGCGAGATCCTGTCCCCGGCAGGCCGGCCGTCCGGGCCAGTCACGACCACGGGCGTCGATCTTGGCGACGATCGTCAGGCGAATGCCTCGGCCCGCGACGATTCCGGCGCCGTCGACGACCTGGAGTACCGCTTCGCGGCCGCGGCATTCGCGGAGCTGGAAGCCGCGGTGGCGGGAAGACTGGGCGTGCTGGTCCTCGAGGCCGCGCCGGCCCCCCTGGCCACGGAGATAGCGGACCGAGGGCATGCCGTGACCGTGCTCGACACGGTCGATGCCGTGTCCGGACATCCGGGGGGAGACGGCCTGGTAGACGGCACCACCGGGCCGCGTCGGCTCCGTGTGGCCGCTCGGTGTGAGCAGCTCCCGTTCGTCTATGGGAGCTTCGACGTCGTGATGTGGATCCCGGGGCTCGAGGGCATCCCGCCGGGAAACGACCGGGCCGTCCTCTGGGACATCGGACGCGTGCTCAGGCCGGGTGGTCGCTTGATCCTGACCCTGCGACTTGGCGCACGGAGCGGATCGGCCCTTGACGCGCCGCATGGACAGCAGACGGTCGTCAAACCATTTCCCACCCCGGAAACGGTCCGTCGGTTGCTGGGCCACATCTCGCAGACGTTCGTCATCTCGCCGGGCGATCTGCCTACAGAGTGTGACCGGCCGGCATTGGAGCTCGGCCAGGTCGCCCGACCGGGCCGTGGGCTGGCTGAAGGCTCAGTCGTGCCAAGCATTACCCCGCGGCCGGTTCTTGGGGCGGTGCTGGAGCGGCGCGCCGAAGCGGTCCGACCACCGGCCGCGGCGCTTGTGACCGCGTATCTCGAGGGACAGGCGGCGCTCGAAGCGCGCGTCATCGACGTGGCCGCGGAGATTGCCGCGCTCCGGGTCGGCAAGGATACGACGGCGCCCGTGGCGGAAGAGCGGCGGCGCGCGCTCGATCAGGAAGCCGCCAACGCCATGACGGCGCGCCTCGAGCTGCTCGAAGAGCAGGAGCTGGCCGCGGAAGCGTACTTGCGGGCGTGCAGCGACGACGCGTTCTGGCAGTGGGTCGAGCCGCGACTCGGCGTCCTGCGCCAACACGATCCAATACCGTTCCACGTCCCCGAGCATTACCTGAGGACCGTGCCACTGTCCGCGCCGCCCACGATCGCGATCGTCACGCCGACGCTGAACGGATCGCGGTTCTTGCGGTTCACCCTGGACAGCGCGCTCGACCAGGACTACCCGGCGCTGGAGTACGTCGTCCAGGATGGTGGCTCGACCGATGAGTCGCTGACGATCCTGGAGCAGTACAAGTCAAGGCTGACCCATGTCGCCTCGGAGAAAGACACCGGCATGGCGCAGGCCATCAACCGCGGCTTTGCACACACCTCCGGCGAGATCATGGCGTACCTCAACGCGGACGACCTGCTCCTGCCCGGCACGCTGAACGTCGTGGCCGCCTACTTCGCGACACACCCCGAAGTTGACGTCGTCTACGGCCACCGTGTGCTGATCGATCCGCACAATGCGGAGATCGGTCGCTGGGTACTCCCCCCGCACGACGACGCGGTCCTGTCCTGGACCGACTACGTCCCCCAGGAGACGCTGTTCTGGCGGCGGCGTGCCTGGGAGAAGATCGGCGGCGCGATGGACGAATCGTTCCGGTTCGCGCTGGATTGGGACCTGCTCCTCCGCTTCCGGGAGGGCGGAGCGACGTTCAAGCGCCTGCCGCGCTTCCTCGGGGCCTTCAGAGTTCACGACGATCAGAAGACCTCGACGCAGCTCTCGGGCCTGGGCTCCCGGGAGATCCAGCGGCTGAGGGAGCGCGAGGCCGGCCGCCCGATCTCCCGTAAGGAAGTACGGCAGCACGTCGAGCTGTTCATGCGTCGCCACAAGCTCTACCACAAGCTGTACCGCATCGGTGTGCTCCGCTACTGATCGCGCTCGCGACGAAACGACGACGGTGGCGTCCGCCGTGGACGATCCCGTACCATCCGGCAGGGTCCGACGAGGCTATGCCTTGCTGCCGGTGAGGGACGGAGCGTAGCGTGGCACATGGAGGCGGAGGGCCGCTCATCGCGCGTGGATCCCTGGCGATCTGGGAGCGCGAGCAGCGAGCACGATTGGCCGCGGCCGAGCAGGACGCAGAGCTCGCGAGAATGCGGACTGAAATGGCGGGGTGGCCGGATGATCGGCTGGCGCTTGCGCTCAAGCTCCTGAAGGATCTGCGCAAGAGCCGGGGATATCGGCTGATGCGCCTACTGGGCCGCTGGGAATCGCTCGATCAGGGCATTCAAAGGGTCTTGAAGTAAAACCCGGGACGGCGGCGTACCCAACGCACTGGTTCGCCCCGGATCAGGTGCGAGTGGGGCTACCTGGCCGCGGCAGTCGACCGGCGGGCCGAGACGGTCGCCGTGGATCGACCGCGTGGGCCCCGACTCGCCCCAGCGATCACGCGTGGACAGGGCCCGCCAGCCGCGCGCGGAGCTGCTTGGCGATGCGTCGGCCGCGCGCCCGAAGGAGTTCGACCAGGAGGCGCCGGTCCATCGGGAATCGGTGGGCCGTGCGGTGCGGATCGTCGTAGGCCAGGGTAACTCGCTCGCGCAGGTCCGGCCCGTCCGGATCCCAATAGATCCCCTTCCAGCGCTGTTGGTGCGCTTCGCGGTCGCGGCCGAGCACGGCGCGATTCGACGCGCGGACGGCCGGGTTGGCGCCCTCGAAGTGCTCGACGAACGCTCCCGGACAGTCGACGATCGCGTACCCGGCCTCCCAGATCTTGAGCGAGAGATCGCTATCGGCCTTGTAGAAGAGATAGCGATCCTCGTCGACCCAGCCGACTTGCTCCAGTACGTCGCGGCGGTACAGCCCGTGATTGACCATCAGTTTGCCGCCGATGGTCCGCTGGACGTAGTAGTCCTGCTCGTGCGGCCAGTTGCGAAAGTAGTAGGCGACTGCGCCGATCGGCCGGCCGTCGTCCGAGGACCCTTCGAAGCGGGCGAGGCCCCGCGCGACTGCGCCCGGGACGAGCAAGCAATCGTCGCTGATCATCAAGACGTAGCGGCCCTGGGCACACTTGAACCCCAGGTTCATGAAGTAGCCCCAGCTCCGCCGGCGGATCGGCGTGCCACGGAACTCGCCGCGATTGTGCTGGACGATCGTCACGACGTCCTTTTGCGCGAGGAGCCAGCCCAGGCTGCCGTCCGTCGAGCCGCCATCGACCACGATCAACTCGTAGCCGACCCCCGCGCCGTCCGCGCGGACACTGTCGATCGCACGCTCGAGGAACTTCCGCCGGTTGTAGCTGCCGATGACGACCGATATCAGGGGACGCTCAACCAGATGTTCGGCAGGTTCGGTCACCGGTCACCCTCGGGACGAGAAGGCCCCGACGACCGGCAGGGCGCGGCCGGCGGGGAACGCGCGATCCTACCAGATCGTCGTCCGGATGGGCAACGACGGCCGCCCGCTCTCGACCCGCCGGACGAGGTGACAATCGCTTCAGCCCCAGCAGCTATTCCTCGAGCCAGGACGGGTTTGGCGGGACGGCCCCGGCGCCGATCGGCAGGTTCCCGAGCGGGCCCGCGAGCGGGACGCTCGCCGAGTACGGCGCCCGGTACCGGATGGTGAGCGCCGAGCGCGGCCTGCTCCGCTTCTTGCTCGCCTTGCTGGAGTGCCTGCCCGGCGCAGCCAGACGCCCTCGCGGCCCGGGAGCCGCAGCCGGTAAGCTTCTTGCCGGTCGGCGGCGCGGCGCCCCTCGCTACGCCCGGGATGCTTGCTGGTCCCGCGTCGGCGCCGTCCATCACTTCATCGCAACGGGTGTCTCTGTGCGCAACTTCGTTCGCCGGCAGTTGAGCCAATACCTCGACGTCTACAGCCCGGCTGCCGACGAGCGGGGCCTCGTCCGCTGGTACACACTACTCGGGAAGCTCTGGCTCCGCCTCGTCGCCCGCGTCCTCGAGTACAGCACGAAGGTCGACCGCGCTCACCTCAACCTGACGCGGATCACGGACGATCTGGTGGTCGGCGGCGCGATTCCGGTCCGATCGTACCGCCGGCTGAAGGACATGGGTGTGACCGCGGTCATCGACCTCCGCGAGGAGGCCCGCGACGACGAGGCGGCGCTCCGGGCGCTCGGGATCGAGCTCCTCCACCTGCCGGCCACCGACCGTTACGCCGCCACTCAGGACCAGCTTCGCCACGGCGCGGCATGGGCGCTGGAGCGACTGGAGCGGGGCGGCCAGGTGTACGCGCACTGCAAGCACGGGGTCGGACGCGGGCCGCTGATGGGGCTGGCGATCATGGTGGCTCAGGGCACGACGGCGAGCAACGCGCTCCGCCAGATGCGCAGCCGACGCTGGCAGGCCGCGCCGAACGACCGCCAGCTCGCGGCGCTCGTCCAGTTCGAGCGCGACTGGACCGGGCGGAGTGCGCCGCTCGAACCGGCCGGGCACGGGACGTCGTAGCGACCGCGGTCCAACCGGGCGGCGTCCAGGCCCCAGGTCACCACGAATCTCGGCGTTGCGCCCGCTGGAGACCGTGCTCCGTCGACGGGGCTCTCGCGCGTGCCCGCTACTGCGCGGTCCGCTCACTCGGTGGGGCGCCGGCCGCGATCGCGCCCCTGGCCCGGAGCCTGCGCCCGTTGTACGCAGGAGATCCCGCGTGGACGGTGAGCCATGGCTCGTCGGTGGTCGCGCCGCGCGCTGCTCGCCGGCGTCGGCACGGTCGCGCTCGGCGCCATGGTTGGAGGCATCATGACGCGGAGCACGGGCGACGCTCATCCGCTGACCCTCTACACGTTCGGCGACTCGATCCTCGATTGCGGGCACTACAACGAGTACGGGATCACCCCGGGCCAGCTCCTCGTCCGCAATGACGATCGGCTCTTTCCGGAGTTCCGCGGCCGCGACCTTGGGTCCCAGCGGCCGGCCCGGCTGGAGGAGCGGGCGCGGGACGGCGCGACCGTGCGCGGGCTGCCGTCCCAGGCATCCGGGCTGCGGGGCGAGGGGGACGCCGTCGCGCTGCTGACGATCGGCGGCAACGACCTGCTCACGGGATTGGTGACCGATCGCGGCCCGGGTATCGACGAGTTCGCCCGCGCGCTCGACGCCTTCCTGGCCGGTCTGCCGATCCGGCCCGTCCTCGTCGGCAACGTGTACGACCCGTCGTTCGGCGACGATCGGAACAACTTCCTCGGGATCGACCCGGCCGTGGCGCGGACGAACCACCGCCGGGTCAACGCCGTCCTGGCCGACCTCGGCGCCCGCTACGGCGCGCTCGTCGACCTCCACGCCCACTTCCTGACCGGCGACCCGTCCTGGTATACGCGCACGATCGAGCCGAGCCTGGTCGGCGCGTCGGAGGTGCGGCGCGCGTTCCTGCCACACCTGCTCGGTGGGCGGGCGTGACCGGCGCCCGGCCTGCTGGGCGTCACCCACGGCGCCGGCTGCCGCGCCCACCCGGACAAGCTCCGTAGCGAGAGCTTGTGGGCGGCCTCGACGATCGGCGCCAACCGCTCGACGTCCTGCATGCTGAGCGGGTACGGCCAGCACGTGAAGTGTTGAATGCCCAACGCGGCGTAGGCCGCCCGCTTCTCGGCGACCTGCTCGGTAGAGCCGCGGAGGCAGGCGGCCGGCGGGCCACCGGGGACCGCGTCGGCGCCCTCGACCGCGATCGCGGTGCTCGATGTTCGCGCCAATGTCGCGGGGTCGCAGCCTCGCGCGCTGGCTGCTCGACGCGAAGCCGACGCTGCAGTTGCACCACATGCACGATCCCAGTCGGGACCGCCTAATGGCTCGGTGGATGGCCTGCTTCCGCGTGAAGCACCTCGCGTTGCCTTGGGAGTATGCCCGCTTCCCGAAGGAGACGGTTGAGCCCGGCGGGACGCTGTTCCTGGTCGAGTGCGGCCTGCGCGGGCTGACGACGCGCGTCCGCGAGCGGCACTTCTTCCGGTTCGGCGCGCCAAGCGCCGGCTCCCCAGTACGCCGAGTGTGTCGCCGCCGACAGATGCCGGTCCTCGTCTGGCGTATGCTCGGCCATGTAGGAACTGAGCGAGGAGCCACAGATGAATGCGCGAGTCCCGGCATCCATGCAATCGACGGCGAAGCGGTCGCTGACGGCGGCCCTGGTGGGCATGCGCCCCGTGCTGGTCGGCATGAGCGCGGTGTTGGTCGGTCTGGCCGCCCCGGCCGAGATCGCCCGGGCAGCCCTGCCGACGACCCGGGTCGACAACACGACGGTCACCATCACCACGCTCGACAGCCACAACTGGTCGCGGCTCGGCCCAACCAACCTCGATACGACCGTGCTGCAGGACGGCAGCCGTGGCGAGGTCTGGACCTTCGACATTGATCCCGGCCAGTGCTTCGCGGTCACGATGCGCTCGGACCACTTCCCCCCCTACCTCTCGCTACGGAAGGGCGCCCCGTTCGGGGAGGACCTGGCGAACGACGACGCCAAGGACGACACCTGGGCGAAGATCAGCGGGGTCCCCGGCAGCGCCGGCCCGTACTACATCGTGGCGACCTCTTCGGGTGCCGGCGAGAAGGCGGGCGCCTACACCCTCGACATCGAGCGCTGCTGAGACGCCGGGAGAGCAGCGTCCGAAGAGGCCCGGGGCGCCTCGATCTCCGATCACATCCCACCGGCGAGGCGGCCGGAAGCGACCGCCTCGCCGTGCGCGGCAACCATGCCCGGGGGTTGACGCTATCCACCCGTATGGAATGGTCCCGACTTGTCCGGCCTGCCTGCCCCCGGGACGTTTTGTATGGTGGCCGGGTTTCCCCCGCCCCGCGTTCCCGGCGCGCCCGTTCAGCCCCCCATGCGGGGGGTTCCGCCGTCAAGATCCCGCGCATTCCCACGCGCGCGTACCCGGCGTCCCGCGGCGCGCCGATCCGCGGCCGCAGTCGATCGCGTGCCCGGGGGGCTTCACCACACGCGGGGCGGGTCGCCGCACGCGGTCCGTCGACGGACATCAACTGAATCGTCGGCGATGGCGTTCGGGTCGACGCTCCGGAGCAACGCCTCGGCGAACGCCGGCAGGCCCACCAGCAGCACCGACAACCGCAGGACGGTCCCATCGCGCAGCCGAAGTACGAACCATTGGCCCAGCCCCCGTAGCTGGCCTCACGGATCTGTCTCCAGGGGGCGAACTGCTCGCCGCGGCGCAGGGTCCAGTACGCGAGCCCGTCCGGTCTGGCCTCGTAGCGCTGGGCGAAGTATGCGTAGGTCAGGTAGCACCCCACCCCACCGTTCTCACACGCGCCGGGAGGCTCTGCCAGGCCTGTGATGGGCTCGCATCCATCATGCCTCCAGGCTTCGCCCATGTGCGTAACCCCTTGGCGCATGCCGGAACGCCGTGCGCATCGGATCGCTCCTCACCCACCGGCATCCATACCGAGTGGGGTGCCCCAGGCTGCCTCACATATGTCGGGAACACCCGTGTCCCGGAACCCAGAAAGCCTAGCAGTCGGCGGGTTCGGGTCCCCATCTCGCCGCCGCAGAAATGTGTGCGCCCGGCGTTAGCGCCTGAGTAGAATCCGCCACCTCGCCGGAATGGAGTGGCATGCTAACGGGTTCCTGGTCATGCGGTCGTCTGCTCGTCGTCGTGGTCCTGCTTGGAGTGTTGGTCGGGTGCGGCGCGCCGCGCCAGCCTGGGGAGTCGTCCGGAACGAACGAGGTTGGGGCAACCGGGACGCCCGCGGCCGTGGCAACCGCGGCCCCCACATCGGCCGCGCCGTCGCCGGCAGCCGCCGCGGCGCCCTCGCCATCACCTGTGGCCGACATGGCGCCCGCGTCCGCGCCTCCCACCTCGGAGCCCCCGTCACT
>JALYGH010000653.1 GCA_030777205.1 Chloroflexota bacterium | reverse complement strand
GCCGGGCCCCTCGCGTCGCCGTCTCATCGCTCGCACCGGTCCGGGACGGCGACGCGCCCACTCCCCTTGCACCTCGGTCGGGGCGTCGCCCTCACGCCGGGGAACGCCGGCGGGGAGCCACCGTCTGAGTCCGCGCGGAGCTGCGCGTGCGGTAAGCTGCTCCTGATTCCTCGCGCCTGGATCGCGATGCATCACCATCGATACTGTCCGCGCTGTGGCGCCGCGCTCCACCCCGGTGGGGAGCGCGGCGTCTTCGGCTGCTCAGGCTGCGGGCGCCCGTTCTACGAGAACTCCAAGCCATGCGCCGGCGCCCTCGTCGAGCGGGACGGTCGGGTGCTGCTCATACGGCGAGCGGTCGAGCCGTACAAGGGCTGGTGGGACATTCCCGGCGGCTTCCTCCAGCCGGGCGAGCACCCGGCCGACGGCGCGGCCCGCGAGGTGCTCGAGGAGACCGGGCTGGTCGTCGAGCCGGTCAAGCTGCTCGGGATCTGGGTCGACACGTACGGCTCCGGCGACGAGCTCGCCTACACGCTGAACTGCCACTACGTCGCGCGCGTCGTTGGCGGCGAGGAACGCCCGGCCGATGACGCCGTCGAGCTGGACTGGTTCGGCCCGGATGAGCTGCCCGCCAAGATCGCGTTCGAGCATCAGCCCGCGGTCCTGGACGCATGGCGCCGTGTACACTGCCCCGAGCACGCCAGGAGGAGACCGATGGCCGTCCCGACGACCCCGACCGAGACGTACGGCAACCGCTTCCTCGAGCCGGGCTCGCGCTCGGCCCGGCTCTTCGAGCGCGCCCGCCAGCTCCTGCCCGGCGGCAACACCCGCACGACCGTCTTCGTCCAGCCCCACCCGATCTACATGGCCGAGGGCGCCGGCTGCCGCGTCACCGATGCCGACGGCCAGACCCGGCTGGACTTCCTGAACAACTACACCTCGCTGCTCCACGGCCACGGCCACCCGGACGTGATCGCGGCGGCCCAGGCCCAGGTCGCGCGCGGTACCGCGTTCGCCGGCCCGACCGAGCTGGAGGTCGACCTGGCCGAGATCATCGTCTCGCGGGTGCCGGCCATTGAGCGGATCCGCTTCACCAACTCCGGCTCCGAGGCGGTGATGATGGCGATGAAGGCCGCCCGCGGCTACACCGGCCGGCCGAAGCTCGCCAAGTTCGAGGGCTTCTACCACGGCACGTACGACCCGGCCGAGGTGAGCGTCACCCCGACCGCCGAGGCCGGCGGCGCGGCCGACGAGCCGACGCCGGTCTCGGAGACGGCCGGCCTCGCGCCCGGCACGCTTGAGAGCACGGTCGTGCTGCCGTACAACAACCGCGCGGCGGTCGAGCGCATCCTGTCACGCGAGGCGGCACAGCTCGCCGCCGTGATCGTCGATCCGCTGGCGAACGGCGCCGGCTTCCCGGAGCCGGACCCCGAGTTCCTGTGCTTCCTGCGCGACGTCACCCGCCAGCACGGCATCCTGCTGATCGCCGACGAGATCATCTCGTTCCGGATCGGCTACCAGGGCGCAAGCGCGCGCTTCGGGTTCACGCCGGACCTGGTCACGCTCGGCAAGATCATCGGCGGCGGCTTCCCGGTCGGCGCGGTCGGCGGCAGCGCCGAGGTGATGAGCGTTTTCGACCCGACCGCGGGCCGGCCGCGGGTGCCACACGGCGGCACGTTCAACGCCAACCCGGTCACCATGGCGGCCGGCGCGGCGGCGATGCGCCTCTGGACCGAGGCGGCCGTGGCCCGGCTGGAGCGGCTCGGCGACGACCTCCGCCAGCGCGCCAACTGGGTCCTCGACGAGTCCGGGCTGGCCTTCAAGCTGACCGGCCAGGGATCGCTGTTCCGGATCATGCCGAAAGCGGCCGGCCGCGATTACCGCTCCGGCCTGCCGGACGCCGCGCTCGCCGCCCAGCGCCGCGAGCTGCACCTGCGGCTGCTCGGCGCGGGCATCCTCACCTCCCCGACGGGGCTGGGGTGCCTCTCGACGCCGATGGGCGATCAGGAGGTCACCGAGGTCGTCGAAGCAATCCGAGCGAGCGCGACGGGAATGGCGGGCTGACGTGACGGCCGGCTGAGGTGACGGCGGCGGCGGACCCCAGCAATTTAGCCCGCTCCGCCGCGGGCGGAGCGGCGCGTCAGACGAAGATGTCGAGCGGGAGGACGGCGGTCACGACGACGTTCGGCACGTCGACCAGCTCGCTGAACTTCAGGTCCACCGCCACGCTGCAGATCGCGTACGCCTGCTGCGCGGTGTACTTCCGCTCGTCCACGAGGTAGTCGATCATCGCCAGCAGCGCGTTGCGGGCCGCCAGCGTCGCGTCCTCCGACTCCTGCCGCCCGTCGGCCCGTACGGAGAGGCCGGTCGTGGCGTAGAAGCGGCGCGGCGCCTGGAAGCGCGGGTCGAGGACGTACTCCTCGCGGCTGAACTGGACGCTCCGTATGTTGCGGCGGGCCGCCTCGCCCTTCCGCAGGTGCAGCTCGCCGACGAAGGTGGCCCCCATCTCGATCGCCGTCCCGCACGCCTCGCCGTCGCCCTGGGCGAAGTGCGCGTCGCCCACCGAGAAGAGCGCCCCCGGTGCGTAGACCGGGATCAGCAGCGTCGTCCCGGCCGTGAGCTGCTTGACGTCCAGGTTGCCGCCGATCTCGCGCGGCGGGATGGTCCGCAGGGCGGTGCGCGCGATCTCCGGATTGCCTGGCACGGCGCCGGCCGGGTCCGGCGGCAGTGCGACGCCGCCCCGGCTCGCCGCGTCCGCCTCGCGGGCGCGGAGCATTTCGCGCAGCTCGGCCGAGGGCGCCACCCCGATCACGCCCATGAACGGCGCGCCCGGCACCCGCACGCCCGGCAGGTCCTCGGAGGTCGCCCAGCCGTCGGCGATCTGCCAGCGGACGAGGTGCGGCTCGGTGAATACGTCGCGCAGGAAACCGAAGCCGGGCACCTGGGCCGTGAAGCCGAACGGCTCCGGGCGGATCTCCTCGATCCGCACCTCGAGCAGGTCGCCGACGTCGGCGCCCTCGACCGCGACCGGGCCGGTCAGCGGGTGGACTGGCAGCAGGTCGGCGCGGGCGACGTCCTCGGTCGTGGAGGCGGGCGTGAACTGGCCGTCGAGCGCGTCGCGCGTCTCGAGGACCACGCGGTCGCCCGGCACGACGCGGAGGATCGGTGGGATCGCCTCGTGCCAGCGGTTATGGCCGGTCGCCGGCTCCTCGGCCAGCGTCTTGCCACGGTCGATCCGGACGTGGTGGCTCGCTCCTGCCATGCTGCCCTCCCGGCGACACGATGATGGGGTATCGAAGCACGTCCGGCCGTCCCGGTCAACCGGCCCGCGCCGACGCGTCGATGGCCACGGACCGCGAGGCCCGATTGAGCGTTACGCGGAAGATGGCCGGGACTCCGCGCCTGCCGAGCATCCTGGGCTCAGCGTGAGAATGCCGGCTCTCTAGACCCTTGCGGGCCGCGTGGCGTAGATTCTGTTCACGCTGCGGGCGGGAGGCCGAGCGTGGTGCAGAGCTGATCGAGGGCGTGGTCGACCTGGCGGAAGGCGGCTTCGACCTCGCTTGAGGTGGCGGCCTCGGGATGCGGCGCGGACGTGGTGGCGAGGGTGACGAGCGGTCCGAGCAGCCGGGTGCGGAGCTTGACGAGGAGGACGCCGAGCTTGAGGCCGCGTGTGGTGAGGCGGTAGCGACGGGGGCGTCCGATCCGCTCGACAAGGCCGTGAGCGCGGAGCTTGCCGAGATCGTAGCGGAGCTGGCTCGGGCGGTAGTCGGTCTCGGCGAGGCGGTGCCGGTCGAGCAGCCGGGCCAGGGCGTCACGCGAGGTCCAGTCGGCGACGAAGCTGCCGGGATGGAGCAGGACGTCGAGGAGGCGGATCAGCCGATCATCCTGCAGACGGATCCCGGGCACGCGGCGTTTGCCCACCTGGACCGGCTGGGCGAGGCGGGCGAGCTCCCCCCGGTCGACGGTCGAGGCCAGCAGCTCGGCCTGGGCATCCAGGAAGCGCCGGTTGGTCTCGGCCATCCGGGTGACCAGCGTGGGCAGGTTCTCGAGGCGGCGGCCGACGTTGAGGTGGTACGGGTCGTTGATGCAGGTCTCCGTGCGGAGCAGGGGCTCGGCCTTCTCGTACTGCTTGACGAACGAGGTCCGGTAGTACGCCCGCAGGACCGGGTGGCCTTCGTTGCGCCGGTCCAGCACCGTCTGGAGCTGGCCTCGGTAGCGGGACGTGATCCGGCGGCCGAACAGGTGGGCGGTCCGGTCCGCCCCGCCGAGCAACAGCCCGAGCTCGACGGCGCGGCGGAACAGCGCCCGCAACGGCGACGGCGGCCGGAAGATGACGTCGGTCGCCAGCTCGAGTTGGGCCAGGCTGTAGCGGTAGCGCAGATCGAGCGCCGCCCGCTCGGCCGGGCTGAACTGGGGCGCCGGCTTCGCCGCCCAGTAGTCGCAGCACTCCTGGAGTACGGCCGGGGTCAGCGCGTCGGCCGCCGCCTGCAACGCTGCCGGATCGGCCACGCTCAGAATGGCGTTGTCCTGCTGATCGAGCGCCACCCCGGCCTGCCGCAGCCGCTCGCTCGCGAAGTGGTGGCCGTTCAGGTAGCAGGTAAGGGTGAACGGCAGGTAGGTCGCCACCCGCAGGCTCATCGGGCCCATGACCGGGTCCCGGACGTACCAGTACAGGTGCAGGAACCGCTTCCGGCCGATCTCGATCCGGCGGTAGTTGGCGTCACCGCTCCGGGGGGTCCGCTGCGGCGTGTACGAGATGAAGGTCCGGTTGGTCTCCAGGCTCGTCAGCACGCAGGCCACGCCCTCATGCGGCCCCAGCGTCCCGTAGTACGGCCGGACCAGCTCCTCCTTCCGCACGCCCTTCGGCGCCGCCAGGACCGGGATCCCTTGCCCCTGGGTGTACTGCTCGACCCACTGGCGATACGCCGTCGTCCGGCCCAGCAGCACCTTCGGCTCGATGCAGGCCACGCCCACCACGTCGTGGAAGAAGTGGACCAGTTGCCCCGGCCGCTGCAGCCCGGTCAGATACCCGTGCAGGACGATCCGATCCAGGCAGGTGTAGCGGAACTGGACACGCTCCCCAACGACCTCCGACAATCGGTCCACGGGACTCCCTCCCTCGGCGACGTGCTCCAGGTTTCGTCACCGTGGATCATCGCAGTGCGGGGGAGTCCCGTCGACTTACCCTGGGGCTTTCAGGTTCACCTGGCTAGCTTTACCTTGGTTGAGTAGTGGCGGCCGTTGGCTGGCCCGGCCCCAAGCGTGGCCCGAGCCGCGCACGATCACGGCGAGCCTCTCCCGGTCGAGCTGGCAGGTCTTACAGTTCTTCGGTCTGCCCTGGCGAGTGGCCTGCGTACATGATGAGCGCGAGTCCGGCGATGCGGGCGCTATTGTCCGAGCGTGGAGGCGAGAAGATGGAGTCGATTGAAACCACTCAACCCAGGCGTCGTGTGCTGCTGACAGGCGCGGCGGGCCGGATCGGGACGGCCTTCCGGCTGCGGGCGGGAGACCGCTACGCCCTGCGCCTGGCCGATCGATCCTCCGCCGGCCTCGACGACCCGGGCGAGCACGAGGTGCTGGCGGTCGACATTTCGGACCTCGCGGCCTGCCGCCGGGCCTGCGCGGACGTCGACACGGTCGTCCACCTCGCCGCCGATCCCTCGCCGGCGGCCGACTTCTACGGCTCGCTCCTCGATGACAACATCAAGGCGACCTACAACGTGTTCCAGGCAGCCAGGGACGCCGGCTGCCGCCGGGTGGTCTTCGCCAGCAGCGTCCACGCCGTCTGGGGCTATCCGGATGAGGTGCAGGTCCACACCGATATGCCGATCCGCCCGGCCACGATGTATGGCGTGACCAAGTGCTTCGGCGAGGCGATCGCCCGGGCTTTCGCCGACGCCGGGCCGCTCTCGGCCATCTGCGTCCGGATCGGCTACTTCGACCCGCGGCCGAGCGACTTCCCCCTCGACTGGCGCGACCTGAGCATGGTCGTCACGCCGCGCGACCTGACCCAGCTCCTCGTCCGTTGCATCGAGGTCCCCGACGTATCGTTCGCGATCGTCCACGGTATCTCGGACAACCGCTTCAAGGCATACGACATCACCACGGCGCGCGAGCTGCTCGGCTACGCCCCCCAGGACGATGCCTTCGCGCTCTTCGAGCCCGCGACGCCGGCCTGACGCCAGCGCGGACGCTCGTCCAGTTGCCGGTCCAACAGACCACGCCGTTGACTGATCGCCGCGACCCCCGCCGCGCGGGACAGTCTAGCTGCGGCGCGCCTCGCTCGGGGCGACCACGGTCATCTCCACCAGGCGATGGCGCCGACGGGCCAGGTGACGCGGGCGCCAGCCGCAGTTCGTCGTCCGGGCCTCCAGTTCGCGTCGCTCCTGCTCCCCGAGCACGCACCGCGCGGTCGTCACGATCCGGGTCGCCTGGATCAGCTCCTGCACCCGCTCGAACTGCGCCGGCGTCAGCGCGTCGAGCAGCCAGCACTCCAGCTCGGTCACCAGCACTTCGAGGTCATTCACGATCTGCGGGACAATCGGAAGCTCCTGCCGCTCGCCGGCACCGTTTCCGCTCACCATCACGTCCGTGTCCATCCTCTCCGTGAGGGTCGTCCTGAGAGTCGTCCGCAGCGGGTCGGCCCGCGTGCAGGGGCTACTATCATCCGGTGCGCGGCGTCGGAGCGGTGTTCGTTCCAAGATCCGCCCGATCCGAGCCTCGTCAGGAATTCAAGAGGGCGCTGCCGCGCCTCGGCGGAAGCCGACCCCCGGCCTGCGCCTCAGCGGTCGACTGGGCCGACTCGCGCCACCGGCCGGGCGCGTCATCCGTCAGAGGCGCCCGACGATCTCGATCTGCCTATAGACCAACCAGCGGGGAGGAGCATGGAGCGAACCGACGGCGACCAACCGGCCGAGGCCACGCCCCTGCGCGTCGCGATCGTCGGCTGCGGCTGGGCGGGCGCGCGCCATGCCAGCGGGTTCCGGGCAGCCGGTGCCGAGCTCCGCTGGGCGGTGGACACGAACCTCAGCCGGGCGTCGGCGGTGCTCGGCCCGGCAGACTTGGGCCGCGCCACTGCCGATTACCGCCGGGCGCTCGACGACCCGTCTGTCGACGCCGTCGACATCTGCCTCCCGCACGCGCTGCACGCCGCGGTCGCGGTGGCGGCGGCCGAGTCCGGCAAGCACGTCCTCTGCGAGAAGCCGATCGCCGCCACGCTGGACGAGGCCGACCGCATGATCGTCGCCGCCGAGCGGGCCGGCGTGACGCTGATGGTCGCCGAGAACGTCCGCTTCGATCCGCTCTACGCGGCCGTCCGCGAGCTGCTGGATCGAGGCCTGATCGGCGAACCGGCCCTCGCGCAGGTCACCCGCGAGGCGGACCTCGCCGACTCGTTTCGGCGCGACCGCCCCTGGTTCCTGGATCGACGAGCGGCGGCCGGCGGGATCATGATGTCCGGCGGCGTCCACGACTTCGAGCTGCTGCGGATGCTGATCGGCGAGGTGACGAGCGTCCAGGCGCTGCGGGCCCGCCAGCGTCTCGCGGAGATGGGCGGTGACGACACTAGCGTGGCGCTCGCCCGCTTCGCGAACGGCGCCGCCGGCGTGCTGGTCGAGAGCTTCGTCATGAAGAGCCTGCCCACGGCCGCCAGCCCCGAGGTCCACACCCTCCGGGTCGACGGCGATCTGGGCAGCCTGACCGTAGACGCCGACCGGCTGCTCACCGTCTTCGGCGAGCGCGCGCACGTCCTCGGCACCCCGCACCTCGGGCAGCACCAGCTCCGCGTGCCCGCGGTCGACACCTTCGCCGCCGAGATCGCCCACTTCGTCGACTGCGTCCGGACCGGCGCCGAGCCGCTGACGAGTGGGCGCTCGCAGCGTCGGCCGCTCGAGCTGGTGCTCGCCGCCTACCGGGCAATGGAAACTGGCACGGTCGTCGACGTGTCCGGCGGATGATGGCGGCCCGGAGCCGAACGCATCCGAGGGCAACCCCGCACCGCGCGCCGGGCGGACTACGGCGACCGGCCGTACCGGGTTTGTCCGTATGCCAGGTCCGGCCAGCAGGGCCTCTCTTGGGTGGTCCGGAGGGGTGTCGCGGCGCCGTGCGAGACCGGTCCGGCCGCCGGGCGCGCCAACGAGCGAGCCGACCGGGTACGATCTAGGGGCGGACCACTGATCGTTGGACGAGGCCGTCCCCCGGTGTGCTCCCCCGCCCGCCCCCGGTTGCTCCGGGTTCCGCGCCCCGGCGCCCTGACATAGTGCGACCACTCGTCGTGACCGGCCGGCAGCCCGGGGCCACTCCTCGATCGAGGCTTGCACAACCCATGACGGCGATCCCCGCATGACGGTCTCCGCGGACAGCCCCGCGATCTCGCGGTACATCACGTTTTCGGCCGAGGAGTGGTCGCGCCTCGCCGCCGCCACCCCGCTCCCGCTGACCGAACCCGAGCTGGCCCGGCTGCGCGGCATCAACGAGCGCGTCTCGCTGGACGAGGTGGCCAAGATCTATCTGCCCCTCTCCCGCTTGCTCAACCTCTACGTCAGCGCTACCCAGACGCTCCACAGCGTGACCGACACGTTCCTCGGCAAGCCGGCCGCCAAGGTCCCGTACGTCATCGCCATTGCCGGCAGCGTCGCCGTCGGCAAGAGCACGACCGCTCGCATCCTCCAGGCCCTGCTCACCCGCTGGCCGAACCACCCGCGCGTCGACCTGATCACCACCGACGGCTTCCTCTACCCGAACCGGGTCCTCGAAGCGCGCGGGATTATGCACCGCAAGGGCTTCCCCGAGAGCTACGACGTCCGCCGCCTCGTGCGCTTCATGGCCGACATTAAGGCCGGCCTGCCCGAGGTCACCGCTCCGATGTACTCGCACCTGGCATACGACATCCTGCCGGACGCCGTCCAGGTCGTGAAGCAGCCGGACATCGTCATCGTCGAGGGGCTGAACGTCCTCCAGACGAGCGACGGCCGCGCGGGCGGCCGACCGCCGCGCCTCTTCGTCTCCGACTTCTTCGACTTCTCGATGTACGTGGACGCCGACGAGGACGACCTCGAGCAGTGGTACCTGGCGCGCTTCCTGACCCTTCGCGAGACCGTCTTCCAGGATCCGTCCTCGTACTTCCACCGCTACGCCGCCCTGACGCCGACCGAGGCGCACGAGACCGGCTTGCGAATTTGGCGCGAGATCAACGCGCTCAACCTGCGCGAGAACATCCTCCCGACGCGGGATCGGGCTACCTTGATCCTGAAGAAGGGCAAGGATCACGTCATGGAGCTAGTCCGCCTCCGCAAGCTGTAGCGTCGCGGCTCCGATCGCGGCCACCCCGTCCCGCCTCGCGCTCCAGTGGAGCAAATAGCTGACCCCGGCGAAATGGACAAGTCGAGCGTATACCCCCTGGAAACCATGAGCCCTCCTCGGGAACACACGTGGACAATCACGAGCTCACGCAGTACCGGGCCGAGGTAAGTCGGCCGACTTGACCATGCTTTATGTCGAGCTCCTGGCGATGGGCGAGACCGACCACGGGGACGGTCTCGCTGTCCGCCTTCCCAGGCGTCGACGGTAGCCCGATTTTCGACGTGACCGGTGGCCGGGCACTGGGTGCGGGCCCGCGCGGAGCGGTGTGGAGAGCGCGCCGAGGATGCCGGCCACCGGCCGCCCGGCCACCACGGCTGTGCCTCCGGTCGAGGGCGTACCGGAAATGGGGCCCCGGCCTACAATCGCCCGATGGCCACCATGCCGCACGCCGCGGTCTAGGCCCCGCCACTGAGGAGGATGCGCCGTGGAAGCGCGCTTCGAGGTCGACGACCCCGCCTTTCGCCGCCTGGTCCCCGAGGACGCCGCCGTCGCGTTGATCGCGGCCGGCTTCGCGTTCACCGAAGGGCCCGTCTGGAACGGCGACCACCTGTTGTTCAGCGACATCCCGAACAACCGAATCGTCCGCTGGCGACAGCTCCCCGAGGGCCCGGAGGTCACGACGTTCCGCTACCCGAGCGGCTTCCCGCTCGGCCAGCCGACGAAGGTCGAGCAGATGGGCTCGAACGGGCTCACCCTCGACCGCCGGGGGCGGCTGCTCGCCTGCGAGCACGGCAACCGCCGCGTCACCCGCACCGAGCCGGACGGCAGCGTGATCGCACTGGCCGACCGTTACGAGGGCAAGCGGCTGAACAGCCCGAACGACATCGTCTGCCGTTCGGACGGGCGGATCTACTTCACCGACCCGCCGTACGGCCTGGTGGACCGCACCGAGGGCAAGGAGCTGGCGTTCCAGGGTGTCTTCCGGATCGACCCCGATGGTAGCCTGCACCTGGTCGCCGACGACTTCGAGCGCCCAAACGGGCTGGCGTTCGCGCCGGACGAGCGTACGCTGTATATCGACGACAGCGGCCGGCGCCACATTCGCGGGTTCGACGTCGACGACGGCGGGAACCTGAGCCACGGCCGCGTCTTCGCCGACCTGGCTCACCCGGACGAGGGGAACCCGGACGGGATGAAGGTTGATGTCGAGGGGAACGTCTACTGCGCCGCGGCCGGCGGCACCTGGGTCCTGAACAGCGCCGGCGCCGTCCTCGGCCGGATCATCACGCCGGACCGTCCGGCGAACGTCGGCTGGGGTGGCTCGGACTGGAGGACGCTGTTCATCACCGCCCGCCCGAGCGTGTACCGCCTCCGGGTCGGCGTGCCCGGCATGCCGGTGCAGTAAACGAGGACGGGCGGGCACGTGGCCCGCCCGTCCTCATCTACCTCAGCCTACCCACCGGAACCTCGTCCTACCGCGTCGCCTGGGGCACCGGCGTCCCGTCGCCACCGGTCGGCGGGCGTGGAGCCGGCCGGGTCGTCTGCGCCTGCGGAGCCTGCTGCCCCTCGGGAGGCCGTTGCCCCGGCGGAGCCTGCTGCCCCTGGGGAGCCGGACGGCCCTGAGGAGTCTGCTGGCCCTGCTGCGCCTGGCCCTCCGGGCGGGGGCGCGGCGGCGGTTGCTGCTGGGTGCGGGCCCTCGCCAGGACGGCGAACATCGACCGCCCTTCCATCAACGGCCCCTGCTCGATGATGGCGATGTCCCTGAGCGAGCCGGCGATGCGGTTGATCTGGGCGCGCGCGATCTCCGGATGGGCCGCCTCGCGCCCCCGGAACCGAACGAGCAGCCGCACCTTGTGACCTTCCTCGATGAATCGACGGGCATTGCGGGCGCGCACGTCGAGGTCGTGCTCGTCCGTTCCCGGCCGCAGTCGGAGCTCCTTCAGCTCCGAGGCATGCTGGTGTTTCTTTGCCTCCCGCTCCTTCTTCGTCTGCTCGTACTTGAAGCGGCCGTAGTCGAGCAGCTTGCAGACCGGCGGCACGGCGTTTGCCGCCACCTCCACGAGATCCAGGTCACGCTGGCGCGCCATTTCCAGGGCCTGGGGAGTGGGGACGACGCCGAGCTGCGCCCCATCTTCGTCGATGAGTCGGACCTCAGGAACGCGAATCGCACGATTGATACGCGGCCCGGTCGGCGCACGGGGGGGCATGTTGCGGCCTTGGATGTTCGACCTCCTCCTTGGAACGGCTGCGGCGGCTCGTATCGGGCTATTGTAGCCAAAACCAGTTGCCAGTGTGGCGCAAGTAGGAATGCCTCCGTAGTCGGCAGCCCGGTAGTCGCGCCGATCACATCGGCCGTGCGGCGAGCCGGTTCACCTCCGCGCCGGTCTCACGGCCCGGCCGACCGGTGGCCGAATCGGCGGAGCGACGCCCGGCCGGAGTCCGGACCGAACACCGGAGGTCGAGGCAAGTCCTCCCGCGTGGACCCGATCTGTGCAATTCTGACCTTGACCGTGCTCCGGCGACCGCCTAGCATACCGGCCAGACGCGGCCCGCATCGACGGTGCCGCTGCGCCGGAGCGCCCCCTTCCGCGTGGGGCGGCCCGCACCTCGCCCTGATGGTGGTAGCCCGCGATCGGGAGCCCCACGCTGGAGGATGACGATGCTTGCCGAAGAGCGCCAGGCGAAGGCGCGCGCTTCACTCGACCGGAACCTGGCGTTCGACTTGGTGCGGGTGACGGAGGCGGCGGCGCTGGCCTCGGCCCGCTGGATGGGCAAGGGCGACAAGGTCGCCGCCGACCAGGCGGCGGTGAACGCGATGCGGGTCATGC
>JALYGH010000652.1 GCA_030777205.1 Chloroflexota bacterium | reverse complement strand
TCGGCACGCTGCTCGCGGACATCGGCTACGGAGTGGTCGACCCGCGCGTGCGGTACTCGTGAGAGTGCCGGCTCGGACGTGACCGGATGACCGAGCTTCGCACTCGTCGGCCGGCCGGTGTCGCCAGCACCGCGCCGGTCGGCGCCGCCCGCCGCGCCGACGAGCCGGCGCCGCGCGCCCGGCGGGCCTCGCGCGGGTTCTTCGCCACGTCGCTCCGGCGCTTCGTCCACGACCGGCTCAGCGTGGCCGCCCTGCTCGTGTTCGTGGCGATCATCATCCTGACGCTGCTGGCGCCGCTGATCGCCTCGCAGGGGCTCGGGACGACGCCGGAGGAGTTTCTGCGCACGCCGGAGGGGCGGATCGCGAACCTCCAGCCGCCGGGGCCGGGCTACCCGCTCGGCACGGACGAGCTTGGCCGGGACGTGCTCACCCGGCTGCTGTACGCCGGCCGCGTCTCGCTGACGGTCGGGTTCCTGGTGGCGGCCATCGCGCTGGCGATCGGCACGCCGCTCGGGCTGATCGCCGGCTACTACGGCGGGCGCGCCGACGACGTAGTGAACGCGGTCGTCCAGATCGTCGTGAACGTCCCGCTCCTGTTCATCATGATCGTGCTATCGGTGCTGTTCCAGCCTTCGGTGGTGATGCTGGCGCTGCTGTTCGGCCTCTTCTCCTGGCCGTCGACGACCCGCCAGGTACGCGGCCTCGTGCTGAGCCTCCGCAACCGAGATTATGTCGATGCCGCCCGCGTGCTCGGCGCGAGCGACGCGCGGATCCTCGTCCAGCACGTGCTGCCGAACGTGCTCTCGATCGTCACCGTGATCGCCGGCTTCGACATCGCGTCCGCGATCCTCGCCGAGTCGGTCTTGAGCTTCCTCGGGTTCGGCGTGCCGGTCCCGCTGTCGAGCTGGGGCAACATGCTGAGCGGCTCGCAGGAGACGTTTCGGAGCGCGCCGTGGCTGGTGTACCCGCCCGGGTTCATGATCTTCGTGACGGTGCTATGCGTCTTCCTGCTCGCGGACGGTCTCCGCGACGCCTTCGACCCGCGGACGCGCTCATGAGCGACGAACGGCACGGACCTCCCCCCGCGGCGGCCGAGCGGAGCCTGCGGCTCTTCGTGGCCGTCGAGTTGTCGGATGCCTGGCGCCAGGGTGCCGAGGAGGTCGCCCGGCGGCTCCAGGCCGCCCACGGGAACGGGTATCGCTGGGTCCGACCCGAGCTGTACCACGTCACTGTGGTCTTCCTCGGCGAGCAGCCAGCGGACCGCCTGGGCTCGATCACCGACGCGATGCGAGCGGCCGTTGCCGAGGCATCTTCCTTCGAGCTCCGGCTGGGCGACCTCAGCGGGTTCGGCGCCGACGTGGCGAGGGCGCTGATCCTGGCCGTCGCCGACCCGTCTGGCGGCCTGCACGCGCTCCGCGCCCGGCTCGATCGGGAGCTGGTCGAGCGGCGCATCCCGTTCGACCGCAAGCCGCTAAGCCCGCACGTGACATTGGGGCGCGCTCGGGTGCAGCGGCGGGGAGAACGGCGCGACCGCGCGCGGCCGGGGCAGGTTGCTCCCACCTCACGGGTGCCCCGCCCCGATGTCGGTCCCCTGCGCGTCGACCGGATCGCCCTGGTCAGGAGCGACCTCTTGCCGGGCGGGCCCCGCTATGAGGCCGTCGCGACCGTCCCGCTCGGCGGTCGGTAGTCCGGGCCTCGGCGCGGGTAGGCGCGCGAGACGGCAGTCTGGCGACTCAGCGACTGAGTGCCGCGAAGTCGCCAGACCGCCGTCGCTTACCGGCCGTCCAGACCGAGTCCCACCTTCACGCGGTTCGCTGCGCGCAGCGCGACAACCAGCGGGTACCCCATCCGCTCGAGGCGCTGCGCAGCGATCAGGTCCGACTCGAGCGCATCCCCTCGCCTGGTCCGCCGGGTGAACTCGTTCACGGCGTCCACCTCGTTCGGCGTCATCTCCGTAGATCTGTCGATCATCAGCAGCCTCCCAGCTCCTCCGGCGACACACCGCACCCCAGCCGCCGGCGTCCTACTTACCCTAGTGGCCGCACGGGCCCGAAATCGGTCACCGTATGCGACTTTGTGATGTCGGCGCCGCTGTGAGGCGTTCGGCTGCGGCGCCCGCCACATGCACGTCGTCCGGATGCGGGGTATGCTCGCCGACCTGAAAAGCGGTACACTGCCGCCCTGCTGGTAGGGGAAGCATTCCGCATGGGCAGGCTCCGCCGACTGATGGACCACCCCGCGACCCGCGTCGCCGGGCCCGCGCTCGGCCTAGCCTGCGCGGGCAGCTTCCTCGCCGGTATCGACACCCACGAGGTCGCCGAGGCGATTCACGCCGTCGCCTGGTGGTGGCTCGTGCCCGTCCTCATCTTCGGCTGCGTCAACCTCTGGCTGCGGGCGATGCGCTGGGGCGTCCTGCTCGCCACGCCGGCCCCGCTGCCGACGTCGGCCCTGCTCGGCGTCGGCGTGATGGCCGGCCTGGCCGGCCTTGGCCTGCCGGCCCGCGGCGGCGACGCCGTCAAGGTCGTGCTCGCCTCGCGGCTGCCCGGCGTCAAGCTGGCCGATATCGCCGCCGCCGAGCTCCTGGAACGCCTGGTCGACGGTGCGATCTTCGGCCTCTTCATCGCCGGCGCGGCCCTGCTCGGCGGTGTGGCCGGCTGGCCGCTGACCCTCGGCCTTGGCGCCCTGGCCCTCTACGTACCGATCCTCGTGACGATCCCGCTGGTGGGCTGGTACCTCGGCGCGTCGGTGATGGCCCGGGCCGCCGGCGAGCGAATCCGGTGGCACCCCTTGCGCATCCTCGGCATCGCGACCGCCGCCATCGAACGGCGCGGCTATCGCCTGATCGCCCGTGCCGCGCGCCTGTCGCTGGCCGCCTGGGCGGCCGAGGCCGCGTCCTACTATTTCCTGCTCGTCGCGTTCGGCTGGCTGGCTCCTCCGACGCTCCCATTCGCCGCCGTTGGCGTCGCCAACTTCGCCTTCGCCGTCCCGGGCGCCCCGGCCGGCGTCGGGACCTTCCACCTGCCGGTCAGCTCGCTGCTCGCCGACCACTTCGGCGCCGAGCCGGGCCTGGCCGCCGCGTACGCCGTCGTCCTCCACCTCGCGGTCCTCGCACCGGTGCCGCTCGTCTGGCTGATGCTGGCGGTGCGCTCGCGCTGGCTGGCCGCGATGGCCCCGGCGCCCGTCCGGGTCTCATGATGGCTCCAACCGGGCGCGAGCGCCGCTTCCCCGACGGCTTCCTCTGGGGCTCGGCGACCGCCGCCCACCAGGTCGAAGGCAACAATTGGAACAACGACTGGTGGGCCGCCGAGCAGGCCGGGCGCGTCCCCGTCAAGTCCGGCCCGGCCTGCGATCAGTACAACCGCTTCCGTGAGGACTTCGCCCTGCTCGGCGAGCTCGGCCACACCTCGCACCGCCTCTCGCTCGAGTGGAGCCGGATCGAGCCGCGCCCCGGCCAGTTCGATCGGGCGGCGATCGAGCACTACCGCCGAGTCATCGTCGCCTGTCGCGAGCGCGGGATGGAGCCGCTCGTCACCCTCCATCACTTCACCAACCCGATCTGGTTCGCCGAGCGCGGCGGCTGGACCCGCCCCGGCGCGGCCCGCGTGTTCGAGCGCTACGCGCGCCGCGTCGCGCTCGAGTACCGAGACCTCGTGCGGCACTGGATCACGATCAACGAGCCGGGCGTGTACGCCGCGCAGGGCTGGGTGCTCGGCGTCTGGCCGCCGATGTCGGCCAACGTCGCGGCCGCCCCGCTGGTCATGCGGAACCTCGCCCTGGCCCATGGAAGGGCGTACCACGCGATCCACGCCGAGCAGCCGGACGCCCAGGTCGGGGTGGCCCACCACTGGCGCATCTTCGGCCCGTTCGACCCGCATCGCCTGACCGACCGCTGGATCGCCGCCCTCCGCAACCGCCTGATGAACCTCGTCTTCCCGATCGCGATCCGGACTGGGCGGCTCGTCCCGCCACTCGGCAGCGGCCGGGTGGTGCCCGAACTGGCCGATACCGAGGACTGGGTCGGCCTGAACTATTACACCCGCGAGCTGGACCGCTTCGACGTACGAATGGCCCGGATGGGCTTCAGCCGCGAGATGGCCGCGAGCGGGGAGCGCAACCAGCTCGGCTGGGAGATCTACCCCGAAGGCCTGTACCGGGCGCTGACGACGATTGCGCCGCCGGCGTCGGGAAAGGACGTCATCGTGACCGAGAACGGCGTACCGGAGCCGGACTCGGAGGACGAGGTCCGGCCGAGCTTCCTCGTCAGGCACCTGGCGGCCTGCCACCGCGCGATCGAGGCCGGCGTCCGCCTGCGCGGCTACCATTACTGGACGAGTCTCGACAACTTCGAGTGGGCCGAAGGCTTCGCGCCGCGCTTCGGGCTCGTCCACGTCGACTTCGCGACGCAGGCGCGCACCCCGAAGCCGAGCGCCCACCTATATCGCGACATCATCCGCGCCAACGCCCTGGGCGCTGAGCTGCTCGAACGGCACGCGGCCTCGTAGACCCGGCGTCCCAGCCGAATGGCTGAACTCGCTCGCCAGGCGCTGCGAATTGGCCCTGATCTGCCCCAGATGCCGATGGCCCGGCGGCCGGGGAACACGGAGGCGTCGGTGAATCCAGCGTGGCCCCGTATCACGCGAGGGGGGGAGGCGCGAGCCGCCCCCCCTCTCCCGTCCAGGTAGCCACCCAATCACGTCGCGGGCGTGGCCTGGGCCGCCGGCTCCCACTCCTCCATCGCCTGCTTGAGCGGCGTGAACGCGGAGATCAGGCCCTTCGCGTCGCGCATGATCTCGTCGATCTTCCGCCGCTCCTCGTCGGTCAGCTTCAGCTCCGCGCCGGCCAGGTTCTGCTGGAGCTCCTCGGGCGTCCGCGAGCCGACCAGCGCCGTGCTCACCACCGGGTTGCCGAGCACCCACGCCAGGGCAACCTGGCTCATCGGCGCACCACGCTGCTCGGCCACCTCGCGCTTGATCCGGTCCACCACTCCGACGTTGTGCCGGAAGTTGTCGCCCTTCAGGATCGGCTGGCCGAAGAAGACCCCGCGCGAGCGCCAGTCGTTCGGGTCGAAGGTCGTCTCGGGCGTGAACGTGCCGGTCAGCAGGCCGTGGCCGAGCGAGCCGTAGGCCATCACGCCGATGTTGTTCTTCTGGCAGAAGGGGAAGATCTCCTGCTCCATCCGCCGGTCGAAGATGTGGTAGCCGACCTGGATCACGTCGATCGGCCGCACCTTCATGCACGCTTCCATCTGCTCGACCGTGAAGTTCGAGACGCCGACGTAGCGAACCTTGCCGGCCTTGACGCACTCGTCCATCGCCCCGAACGCCTCCTCGAAGGAGACCTTTATGTCAGGCCAGTGGACGAGATAGACGTCGATCCGGTCGGTGTCCAGCCGCTTCAGGCTGGCGTCCACCTCGCGGAGGATGTTGGCCCGGCTCGAATCCCGATCCGCCACCTTCGTCTCCGGGTTCCAGCGGATGCCGCACTTCGTCACCAGGATCACGTCGTCGCGGCGGCCCTTGAGGGCGCGGCCGGTCACCTCCTCGGCGTGGCCGGTCCCGTACCCCGGCGCGGTGTCAACGCAGTTCACGCCCGCGTCGAGCGCCCGCCTGATCGCGTTGATCGCCTGCTCGTCCTCGATCGGCCCGTAGCGGTCGCCGCTCATCGGCCAAGTCCCGAAGCCCATCGCCGAGACCTTCAGGCCGGTCCGCCCAAACGTTCGGTACTCCATCGTGCCCTCCCGCGCGTCTGCGATATCCAAGAGGCGCCCCAGTATAGCCACGTTCCGCCCCCCGGCCCCGATGCGGTCACCTGGGCGGAGCCGGACGTGGGCCGCTCCCAGGGCCTTGGTGGGCCCGCCCATCCCCCAATCCCGCGGGATTGGGGGATGGGCCGAATGGGCTACCATCGGAATCCTCACGTGAAGAAAGGGAGGGCCCCCACATGCTCACGATCGGCGCGGATCGGCTCACCAGCGTAGCGACGGACATCTTCCGTGCCGCCGGCGCGACGCCGGAGAACACCGAGATCCTCGTCTCGTCGCTCGTCGGAGCCAATCTGGCCGGCCACGATTCGCACGGGATCCTGCGCATCCCGTACTACGTCAGCGAGATCAAGGCCGGCAAGCTCGACCCGGCCGCCACGCCGTTCGTGACGCACGAGACGGCCACGACGGCGATCGTGGACGGCGCCGGCACGTTCGGCCA
>JALYGH010000651.1 GCA_030777205.1 Chloroflexota bacterium | reverse complement strand
CCGAGCTGCCGTCGATCATCCAGGGCACGCCCGGCAATGACCTGCTGCAGGGCACCGAGGACGACGACTCGATCTTCGGCAAGGCCGGCGACGATCGCCTGCTCGGCCGCGGCGGCGACGACTACGTTGACGGTGAGGACGGCGACGACCAGCTGTCCGGCGGCCGCGGCAACGACATCATCCCCGGGCGCAACGGCAACGACGTGATCCACGGCGACGAGGGCAACGACCGCATCACGGGCGACCGCGGCACGGACCGCATCTTCGGCGACGCGGGCAACGACGAGATCTTCGGCAACCTCGACGCCGACATCGTCGACGGCGGGCGTGGCGACGACCGCATCAACGTCGTCGGCGGCGGCTTGGACATCGTCGCCTGCGGGCCGGGTAAGGACACCGTGTTCGCCTCGGCGACCGATGCCGTCGGCCTGGATTGCGAGCACGTCCGGCGGTGAGCCCGTCCGACCCCCAGATTGAGGAGGAAGCATGCTGTTCTTCGTGCGCTTCGACGTGACCCAGCCCCTGAACGTGAGCAACAAGGACCTGATCGAGATCTGGATTCGCGAGGCCGAGGCGGCGATCGGCGCGATGGATGCCGGTGCCGTTCCGCACCTGTGGAAGGTCGCGGGCCAGCGGACCGTGCTCGGCGTCGTCGATCTGCCGACGGCCGAGGACCTCGACCGCGCGCTGGGGGGACTGCCGATCATCCGCGAGATGGGCGCCGGCGTGAAGACCGAGGCGCTGCCGATCTACGACTACCGGACGTACGCGGCGGATCTCAACGCGGGCGCGTACGGCGGCTAGCAAGATCAGCGACGAGCCGCTCGATCGCGGCGATCGCCGGCGAAGCGGGCGCGTGATCGAGCGGTGCCACGCCGATCCGTTCGGCGGCGGCGACGCCTTCGTCGGCTGGCACGCCGGCGATGACGCGCTCCCCGACAAGCTTTTCGACATGGTGCACGTCGTCGTCGCCGCGCACCTGATTGGCGACGAAGGCGACCCGCGCCTCCGGTGACTGCTCGCGCGCCAGGCGCGCCACCCGCCGCGCGGTCAGGGCGGACTGGACCGTCGGTTGCACCACGACGAGGTACGTCTCCGCGTACGGCGCCCAGTCGTCCGCGACCTGGAGCGGGCCTGCCGGAAGGTCGCCGATCAGTGTCCACTCCTGGAAGGGTGGGGCGTCGACGAGTCCGTGGACGACCTCCCAGAACGCCTTGCTCGAGCCGGTGATCGGCCGCGAGCCCTCGCGCCCGACCTTGCCACGCTGCAGGAGCCGCACGCCGTCGGGGGCGTCGAGCGCGAAGCGCTGCGCCGCGATCGTCGCGTCGATGCCCTCGCACCAGCCCCACTGGCCGGTTTCGTCCTGCTCGGCGGCCGCAAGCAGTGGCGGCACGACGGGATCCGGCCCGCTCCCGAGGCTCAGCGACAGCCCGGGCACCAGGTCGGAATCCAGCGCGAGCACCGGCGCTCCCGTCCGAGCGACCAGCCGAGCCATCGTCCCGGCGATCGTCGATTTTCCTGCGCCGCCCTTGCCGGTCACCGCGACCCTCATGGCGCACGACGTTACCGCCCGCGCCTGGCGTGTCCGGCCCTGCAGCCCGCGAATTTCGCCTAGGCTTGCCGCCGTCCCGATGCCGAACGTGGATCTCATCACCGCGGCCTTCGTCGCCCTCGTGACGATCTGGGGCGTGTGGGGCGGCGTCGCACGGACGCTGACGCTCGCGGGGTTCGCGGCCGGCGCGGTGATCGGCGCGAGATACGGGCCGCTCGTGCTCAACGATGGCCACGAGTCCGAGGAGGCGCTCGTCATCGCGTTTCCGGCAGCACTGCTCGCCGGCGGCGTGCTGGCCGCGCTGATCGAGCGTCTGACGTTCCGGTTCCAGCGCGGGATCGACCGCCTCGACGACGTCTTGGCGCTGCGCGCACTCGGCGGGGCGCTGCTGGCGGCCTGGACGGCGCTGGTCGCGGTCTGGCTCGTCGGCGCCGCGGTCAACCAGGTGGATTCGGTGCGTGATCGCGTCGAGGATTCGCGGATCGTCGGCAATCTCGATGCCGTGGTGAAGCTCCCGGGACCGGCGAAGGCGCCCGCGGAGCGGCGCTTCCAGTCATTTCCGGTTGTCGAGGCGCCGGCCCCCGAGATCCCGCCGCCCGACCCGCGCGTCGTCCGCGACCAGCAGGTGCTGCTGGCCGACGAGAGCGTCGTCAAGATCACGGTGCTGTCGAAGTGCGGCGCGGTAGCTGGCAGCGGCTGGATCGGCGCCAACGGCGTCGTCGTCACCAACGCGCATGTCGCGGCTGCTGCCGACGCGATCACGGTAAGGCTGAGCGACGATGCCCCACTGCACGAAGGGATTCCGATCTGGTACGAGCCGCGCAACGACCTGGCGCTGCTGCTCGTCCCGGGCCTGGAAGGCGTGCGACCGCTGCCGCTCGCGCCCCGGGTGAAGCCCGGCACCTCGGGCGCGGTGATCGGATTCCCGCTCGGGATGCATCGGATAGATCCGGCGCGGGTCGGCGATACGTCGAAGACCTTCAGGGGTCGAGTCGCCAGCCCGCCCGAGATGATGCTCCCGCGCGGACTCGCCGGGCGCCTGGTGACGGAGTTCCGCGGCAGGGCGGTTCCGGGCAACTCGGGGGGCCCGGTGGTGGACGCGCGCGGGCGGGTCCTCACCACCGTCTCCGTGGGTTCGGAGGACGGAGCCAATGGCTGGGGCGTCGCGAACAGGATCGTACGCTCCGCACTGCGCCGTGCCGGACCCAGGGTGAGCACCGGCAACTGCGGAACTTCGCGCAGCAGAACGCGGCGGCGGTAGGCTGCCCCAGTTGTGAGCAAGCGATCAAACCGCACCCGACCGCCTCGCCGGCGTCGAAGCACGAGGAACTCGCGCCGCCGTTACAACACGCCCGGCTTCTGGGCGAGCCTCGCGGTCGTGATCCTGATGGTCGCCTACGCGCAGGTGATCGTCGCCAGTCAGCCGCATCCGCCGGGGCAGCGGCTGGACTTCTCGAGCCTCGTCAACCTCGCCGAGAACGGCAGGATCAAGAGTGCTCGGATCCTCGACGTCGACTCCTACTTCGTTGGCACCTACCAGCGCCGCGGCGGCCCGCGGGTCGACTTCAACACGCCGTTTCTGAGATCCGATGCGGCGCGCGCCGAGATGGTCAATGTCCTGACGGCGAACGAGATCCCGTTCGAGATCGACCAGCAGCAGTTCAAGCGCGTCCTGCCATATCTGTCGGCCGTGCTGCCGACGCTCATCCTGATCGTGGTCTTCGTGTACTTCATCGCCGCCTACCGGGTCGGCTCGGGCGTCTTCGGCACCCGAAGCGGCGCGAAGCGCGCGCACGAAGACGAACAGCTGCTGAGCTTCGACGACGTCGCGGCGCAGCCGCAGGCGATCACGGAGCTGCGCGAGCTCGCGCAGTTCCTCGCTCATCCGGAGCGATTCCGCAAGCTCGGCGCGCGCATTCCCAAGGGCGTGCTGCTGTACGGCCCGCCGGGCTGTGGCAAGACGCTGCTCGCGCGCGCCGTGGCCGGCGAGTCGGGCGCGGCCTTCTACTCGATCTCGGGCTCGGACTTCGTCGAGATGTACGTCGGCATCGGGGCGGCGCGGGTTCGAGAGCTGTTCCGCGACGCGCGCGACAACGCGCCCTCGATCGTGTTCATCGACGAGATCGACTCGGTCGCCCGCAAGCGCCGCTCGGGCGCGGTCGCGACGGAGGGATCAGGCGACGAGCAGAACCAGGCGCTCAATCAGCTGCTCACCGAGATGGACGGCTTCTCGCCGGTCCAGGGCACGATCGTGATCGCCGCGACCAACCGGCCCGACGACCTCGACCAGGCACTGCTGCGTCCCGGTCGCTTCGATCGCGCGATCTCCGTCGACCGGCCCGACGAGGCCGGGCGGGCCGAGATCCTCGCGCTGCACGCGCGCGGCAAGCCGCTGGCAGATGACGCCGACCTTCGGGCGATCGCCCGCCGCGCGTTCGGTCTGACCGGCGCTGACCTGGAGAGCGTGATGAACGAGGCCGCGCTGCTCGCCGCGCGGGCGGAACGCATCGACATCTCCCAGAGCGAGCTCGAGCAGGCGCTGAACCGGATCCTCGAGGCGCCCGAGCGTCAGCGCCGGCTGACGATGCGCGACCGCACGATCGGCCAGCAGTCGCTCGACGCCGAGCGGGTGACCTTCGAGCATGTCGCGGGCGTGGGTCAGGCGCTGACCGAGCTCAGCGAGATCCGCGACTTCCTCATCGATCCGACCCGCTTCGCCGAGGTCGGAGCGCGGTTCCCGCGCGGCTTCCTGCTCGTCGGACCGCCGGGAACCGGTAAGACGCTGCTGGCGCGCGCCGTCGCGGGCGAGTCCAACGCCGCCTTCCTGTCGGTGGCCGCCACCGAGTTCACCGAGGTCTTCGTCGGTGAGGGATCGGGCCGCGTGCGCGACCTCTTCGGGCGGGCCCGGGCTCTCGCTCCCGCGATCGTCTTCATCGACGAGATCGACGCGATCGGCGCTCGCCGCGAGTCCTCGCCGGACGGCCACCGCGAGCGCGAGCAGACCCTCAACCAGATCCTGATCGAGCTCGACGGCTTCCGCCCGCGCGACGGGGTCATCGTGATGGCCGCGACGAACCGGCCGGAGATCCTCGACTCGGCGCTCGTGCGGGCCGGGCGCTTCGACCGCGAGATCACCCTCGGCCTGCCCGACCGGGCCGGCCGCCGCGAGATCCTGCAGGTGCACGTAGGCACGAAGCGGCTGGCGCCCGACGTCGATCTCGACGCGGTCGCGGGAATCACGCGCGGCCTCTCGGGCGCCGATCTGGCGAACATCATGAACGAGGCGGCGCTGCTGAGCGCGCGGCGCGGGCGCTCCGTGATCTCGATGGTCGAGCTCGAGGAGGCGGTCGAGCGCACGACGATGGGGATCTCGCGCACCCACGTGCTCACCGACAAGGAGCGGCGGATCATCGCCGTCCATGAAGCCGGCCATGCCGTCGTCGCTTCGTCGGTGCCCGAGGGGCGGCTACCGCACCTCGTGAGCATCATCCCGTCCGGTCGCTCGCTCGGCCGCGCCTGGCTGACCGACACGCATGACCGGCTCGTGCACTCGCGATCGGCCCTGGTCGACGAGATGGCGATCCTGCTCGGAGGGCGCACTGCGGAGCAGATCGTCTTCGGGCAGGCGGGCTCCGCAGCCCATGGCGACCTGTCGGAGGTCGGCCGCCTCGCGCATCACATGGTGCGCGACCTCGGCATGAGTGAGGCACTGGGGCCGATCGGCTATCCCGACGAGCCCGACGACGACGGTCGCGTGCTGGCGCCCTCCGACCACACGGCCCGCGTGATCGACGCCGAGGCGCGAGTGCTCGTCGACGAGGCCTCGGAGCGCGCGCACGCGGTCCTGCGGGCGTCGCGCGACGTGCTCGACAGGATGGCGGCCGCGCTGCTGGAGGCAGAGACGCTGAGCGCGAGCCAGATCGAGGAGATCTTCGCGCGGTCGTCCGCTGCGGCTCCGGTTTAGACGACCTGCCGGCGTCTTCAGAGCATGCGATCCCGCCGGCGCTGACGAAGCGCGAGCGCGGCGAGCGCGACGACGACCAGGACGATCGCGAGCGAGATGACGTTCAGCGGGGTGAGCCACGAGCGCGACTCCGAATCCGGTCGTACCGAGGCGTCGACGGCGGACGCCTGCGGCGCTGACTGCCCCTGCGTCGTCCCCGGCAGGAACGAGCGCTTGTCGAGGATGCCGGTCCCCTTGATGAAGACCCAGCCGTCGTAGATCGCGGCGCGGTACGCAAAGACACCCTGGGCGAAGAACAGCGGGATCGCCGGCAGGTCGTGCGACAGCAGTTCCAGCTCGGCGCGGACCGCGCCGCGGCGCGTCGCGGCGTCGGGCGCGGAGGCGACGCGGCGAGCGAGGCTGTCGAACCTCTCGCTGCGATAACCGCTGTGATTCAGCGGAGCGATGCGCGGGTCGGAGCCGAAGAGCTCGACGAGATAGTCCGGGTCGTACGAGGCGAGCGACGGGATCGTCTCGATTGCCGCCGTGAAGGTCGGCGCCGAGCCCTCGACGCCGAGTGCGCGGTCGAGCTGGGCTCGCGAGCGCTCGACGAGCATCGCGCGCGCGCCCACGGCGCGCAGGGCGAGGACGACCTGCCGCCCGGCCTCGAGACGCACCGGGTCGTTGACCGGCGCCAGCACGCGCACGGGGTCGGTTCCGAGCTCGCTGCGCGACGCGTTCGCAGCGGTCGGGTCGAAGCGATACATCCGCGTCCCGGGGGACCACTCCGACGCCGGATGGATGAAGCCCTCTTCTGCCGCGGCCGCCGGCGCGGCTCGACCCGAGATCCTCTCGAGGTTGAGCGCGGAGGCAAGCGCCTGGCGGGCAGCCAGCCGGTTGAAGGGAGGACGACGGAGGTTGAGGACGAGCATCGTGCCGGCATACGACGGCCCACGCTGGACGGCAATGCCGAGCGACGACGAGAGCTCTCGCGCCGGCTGCTGCGGAAGGTTGAGCGGCACCATGTCGACGTTCCGCTCGCGCAACGCATCGTAGGTTCGCTGGGCGTCACCGATGATCGGCACGCGGATCTCGTCGACGCGCGGCGAACCGCGGAAGTAGCCGCGGTTGGCGCGGAAGGCGTACCCCCGGATCGGGTCGGCGCGCACGAGCCGATACGGCCCGCTTCCGACAGGCAGCCCCGAAGGCGCGGCCCGTCCGTCGGCGAGTCCCTGCCAGCGATGCCGTGGCAGGATCGGGAGGTCGGCGAGCGGCTGGTCGTCGAAGCCGAGCGAGGGTCCGGTCAGGTCGATCCTCGCCGTCAGCCGGCCTGTCGCCTGCACGCGTTCGACGTGCCTGAGCTGTGGCGTGAAGCGCGGGTGGTAGCGCGCAGCCATGAAGCGGAAGGTGAAGGCGACGTCCGACGCCGTCAGCGGTCGCCCGTCATGCCAGCGCACGCCGTCTCGCAGCCTCACCGTCACCCGCCGGCCGCCGTTGCTGCGCGTCAACGAGCGCGCCAGCCACGGGCGGGGGCGGCCCTCGGCATCGCGCCACAGCAGCGTGTCGTAGACGAGCGTGACGAGCGGATAGCCGATCGAGAAGGTGTACGGCGTCAGCGTCCCGTCATAGGCGGGAAACGGCAGGCGCACGCGCTCGGCCGCGTTCTCCTGGGCGCGGGCGGCAGAGGCGCCGGTTCCCGTCAGCAGCGCTGCCAGGAGCGCGATGACGCTGCCGCGCCCGATGCTGGAAGGCCGCACCCGCGTGAGCGTATTGACTCGCCGGTCCCCTGGCGGCGCATCGCCGAGCGTCGCCTATAGTCCGCGACCGTGCAGAGGCGGCACGAGCTCAGCCGGATGCTGCCTCGCGGGCGGGGTGCGCCAGTGTCCTGCGACCGATGACCGCCGCGCGCCTCGCCGTGCTGCTGGTCGCGATCGCCTCGTGGCCGGTATCCGCGGTCCTTCGCGTTCCGGTCGCCGGGGCGCAGGACCCGCCGCCCGCGGTTGCGGCGCCGAACGACCCGCTGTTTCGCTACCAGTGGAATCTCCGGGCCATCCAGATTCCCGCGGCGTGGGCGGTGTCGCGCGGCGCGGGCGCGACCGTCGCCGTGCTCGACACGGGTGTCGCCTATCGCAATCGCGCCCCTTACCGCCGGGCGCCCGACCTTGCCGGCACGCGCTTCGTCGCAGGCTGGGACTTCGTCGACGACGACCCCTATCCGGACGACGTGGCTCCTCGCGACGGCCGCCGAAGCCACGGAACGCTGATGGCAGGGCTCATCGCGCAGACCACGGACAACGGCATCGGTGGCGCGGGCGTCGCTCCTGCCGCTGAGATCATGCCCGTACGGGTCCTCGAGCCCGACCTGACCGCGTCGGCGAGCGCGATCGCCCGCGGCCTGCGCTTCGCGGCCGACAACGGCGCCGACGTCGTCAACCTCAGCATCGCGGGGCCGGCTCCCACGCGCGCCGTGACGGAGGCCGTCGCCTATGCGGCGGCGAAGGGCGTGACGATCGTGGCAGCCGCCGGCAACGAGGGGCGCCCATCGGTCGGCTGGCCGGCGGCGCATCCCAGTGTGATCGCGGTCGGCGCGATCGCCCGGGACGGCACGCGCGCGGTCTACTCGAACTACGGCACGGCTCTGGAC
>JALYGH010000650.1 GCA_030777205.1 Chloroflexota bacterium | reverse complement strand
GGCTGGTCGTCGCCCCCCGCGCGAGCGGCGTCGACGAGGCCGGCCCGCTGGCCTGGTACGGCATCCTGGCGTTCGGGATCTACCCGCTCCGCCAGTACGGCGAGCGCGACGCCAGCCTGCGCGGGCTCGCCCGCCTCGCCTCGGAGGGCAACGCCGTCCTGATCTTCCCCCAGGGCCGCCACACCCACCCCGAGGCCGAGCTGTCCGGCGACCCGGCGGCCCAGTTCAAGCCCGGCGTCGGCCACCTCGCGGCCGCGCTCGACGCCGTCGTCGTCCCGTTCGGCGTCGCCGGCACCGAGCGCGTCATGCCGATCACCGACGAGGCGTACACGGGCCCGAGCATCGCCGGCATCCCGGTGAAGCTCCAGCGGGGCCCGCTCGCGATCGCCTTCGGCCCCTGGCTCGCCCTGGAGCCCGGCGGGACGCCCCTCGCCTTCACCCGCCGCGTCCAGGACGTCTGCTTCACCCTCACCCGCCAGGCCGAGCGGGCGCTCACGTCCACCGCGTAGTGCCGAAGCGCAGCTCCTTCCGCTCCTCCGTCTTCGCTTCGTCCAGCTCCATCCCCAGGCCGGGCGTCTCCGGCAAGGTCACCACGCCGTTCTTCGGCTTCAGCGGCGTCTTCAGAAAGAACTGGTGGATCTCGTTCCACTTGACCAGGTACTCGAGGATCGGGCAGAGGTTCGCCGGCTGCGACGCGATCAGGTGGGCCGTCGCCGGCGTCGAGTGGCCGTGCGGCACGACCGGCAGGTCGTAGGTCGAGGCGATCGCGCAGATCTTCAGCGTCTCGGTGATCCCGCCGCACCAGTAGATGTCCGGCTGGAGCACGTCGACCGCCTCGGCGTCCATGAGCTGCTTCAGGCCCCAGCGGGTGTACTCGTGCTCGCCGCCCGAGATCGGCACGCTCGTGCGGCGGCGGATCTCGGCGTACGACTCGATCTTGTCCGGTAGGACCGGCTCCTCCAGCCAGCGCGGCGCGTACTCCTCGAGCCGCTCGGCCATCGCCACCGTGTACGGCACGTCCCACGACATCCAGCAGTCGAGCATCAGGTCGACGTTGTCGCCGATCGCCTCGCGCAGCGCCGCCACCAGTGCGACGTTCTTCTCCATGCCGGCCTTGCCGTCGGCCGGGCCTTCGCGAAAGAACCACTTGGTGGCGCGGTACCCCTGCCCGACCAGCTGCTTCGCCCGCGCCGCCGCCCGCTCCGGCTCGACCGAGTAGCCGAGCGCGCTGGCGTAGGCCGGGATCTCCCCGCGGGTCGGCCCGCCGAGCAGGCGGTAGACCGGCGCGTTCGCCCACTTCCCCTTCAGGTCCCAGAGGGCGCAGTCGACGGCGCTGATCGCCATCATCGTCGCGCCCTTCCGGCCGTGGACCGAGTAGCGGTACAGCTTGTCCCAGATCAGCTCGTGGGCGAGCGGGTCGGCCCCCTCGATCAACGCGCGGAGCTGGGTGTCGATGATGAACGCCTGCTCGAGCGTGATCGGCCCGCCAATGCCGGTGACCCCCTCGTCGGTATGCACCTCGACGAAGATCGACTCCATCCGATAGCGGCCGTCGGCCAGCTTCTCCAGCCAGGCCGGCCCCTCGGCCTTGTGCTCCGGGTACACGTCGATCGGGCGGACCAGCCGCTCTTCCCAGAACTCGCCGGGGAAGTCCATCGTCCCCCGCAGGTGGACGAGCTTCAGCTCGGTGATGATCATCGCACTCCTCCCGCCGTCGGCAGCGCCGCCGTACCGGCCCCGCCGTCGGCGTCTCCCGCGCTGCCGCGCACGAGGGGCACGGTACCGCGCCCCGCCCGGGGCTGCAAGCCCCGCGCTCGGAACACCCCGACGGCGTCACGGCCAGTCCCCATGCCGACCGATCATCAACCGGCCCTGCTCATAGGCTCAGGTACGGAGCGTCACGCGCTCGCGGATCTCTTTCAGGCCGGTGCGGAGCGCCGTCTGGTAGAGCCAGAGGTCGCCCGAGTAGGCGATGGCGCGGAAGCCGCGCTCGATGTAGTCGACCGCCATGTCCGGGGTCGTCGGCATGAAGCCGGCGGCGATCCCGCTGCGGTTGCAGGCATCGACGACGCGCTTGATCGCGTCCATGTACCTCGGGTGGTCGAACTGGCCCGGGATGCCCATCGAATTGGTCAGGTCGAAGTGGCCGACCCAGAGGCAGTCGATCCCCTCGACCTGGGCGATCGCCTCGACGTTCTCGACGCCGGCCGTCGTCTCGATCTGCGCGATGACCAGCAGTTCCTCGTTCGACCTCGTGATCGTCGCGAGGAAGTCGGAGTTGTCGTAGTCGTCGTGGGCGACGCCAAAGGCGGCCCCGCGTCGGCCGACCGGCGGGTATTTGGCCGACCTGACGATCATCCGCGCCTGCTCGACGCTCTCGACGAGCGGGACCATCACGCCCTGTACCCCCACGTCGAGCGTCCGGGCGATCAGGTGGTACTGGGCGGCCGGCACGCGGACCATCGGCACCAGGCTCGCGGCGCCGGAGGTCGCGACGAGCATGCGGATCGTCTCGACGCTCCAGCCGGTGTGCTCCTGATCGAAGATGGCGAACTCGGCGCCGGCCAGGGCGGCGATTCGGGCGATGCCGGTGGTGTTGAACTCGAACACCATCGTCCCGAGCGACACGCCGCCGCTCGCCAGGGGTAATTGCTCACCTGGCCGTGACAGGCAGGTCTCCAGAAGGCTGTGGACTGCGCTTCGCACACGGCGCCGAGCAGGAG
>JALYGH010000649.1 GCA_030777205.1 Chloroflexota bacterium | reverse complement strand
GTAACCGTGGGCGGGGCGGGCGCCCTGCGTCCGCCTCGCCCACGGGCGTTCAATTGGGATGAGCGCCGCGACTGCTGGCTCGGCTTTCATCTCTGGCCCCGGACTCCGCTCCGGTACTCCTGGAAATGCCGCTTCCGCCTCAAGCGCTGGTGGCCCGCCGCCTGACACAAAGTGGGGTGCCGCAAGCGGGCGGGCAGTCCGGAGTCGCCGCGGGATCGAGCCGCCATCTTGACGTGCAGGTGCCGGTGTCGTCCGATGGGGCTGATCGGGCGCCGTCACGGCTCGAAGAGGCGACCCAGCTCATCGATGAATCGGTCCGGGTCCCTGATGTCGAGGCCGTACGCCGCGTCGCTGGGGATCGGCGCGGGGGGAATCTTCGCGACGATCCACCCTTCTTCAAGGCCGCGACAGATCAACGGGTTCACGCGCTTCACGAACGAGGAGTACGACACCTTCTTCGGGTTGACGATCTCGTACCACTCGCGCCCGCGGCCGTCGGCGGTCCATAGCAGCTCGACGAGCTGCATGTGTCGCCGGTGGATGTCCGAGGCGTGCATGTCCGGCGGCGCGAACCACCGGTCGACGAGTGCCTCGAATGGGCCCATTCGACGCAGCGTGCCGCCACAATCCGGGCAGGGGATCCGGCGGCCGACGTCCTGCCAGAGACGATGGCCGCATTCGTCGCAGATCAGGCGCTCGACCGGGGGGTGGGTGCTCATTCTGCGCGTTTCGTCCGGGAGCGTCGGTTCGAGGCCACATGCTCCGGAGAGAAGTGTAGCAACGTGCCGCGCGCAGGGGGCACGCTGTACAACAGCCGGTCAAACGACGGATGACGAGCCGCCCTCCGGCCCGGGCCGGAGTGGCGCCGCCCGATTGGCGATGGAGGCCCCGCGATGGTGGACGCCGAATTGGTAGCGATCCTTGCCTGCCCCGAGACCCACCAGCCGGTCCGGCTGGCGGACGACGCGCTCGTCCAGCGGGTGAACCAGGCGATCTCGGCCGGCAAGGTCGTGAACCGCGACAATCAGCCGGTTACCGAGCCGATCCAGACGGGGCTGGTCCGCGAGGACAATGCATACTTGTATCCGGTCCGCGACGACATCCCAGTCATGCTGATCGGCGAGGCGATCGCGCTCGACCAGGTGTAGGGTACGCGCAGGGCGCGCCTTGCGACTGCTGGACCGACCGGCTCGTTCTATTGCTGGAGGGACCGGACCAAGCGCCTGGCGTTGCCGCTTGCCCGGCCGGCCTGCACACCGGTTCACATCGCGCGTACGGGAGGGTGCCACGTACCGCCGCATCTCGCTCATCATCCTGCTTGGCCTGCTGCTCGCCGTCGTGGTCGCGACGGCGGCCGCGCCGAGCGCGAGCGCCTTCCTGCCTGCTCCGGCGTCCGGAGTCCTCGCCAGGCTGACCGACGCGCGGGCCGTAGCCGGTCAGGCGGCCGGCGGCGCGGTCGCCGATGGGTGGGCAGGGGGCGCCAGGCTCGCTCAAGCCACGGTACCCTCGGCGATACCGTCGGAGCTGCTGACGCCATACGAGGTGATCGCGAGCTACCCGCACGATCCGGACGCGTTCCTACAGGGGCTGGTCTGGCATGGGGGTGGCTTCTACGAAAGCACCGGCCTGTACGGTCAATCTTCCTTGCGACGGGTGGCGTTCCCCTCCGGCGAGGTGACGCGGCAGGTGTCCCTGCCGAGCCAGTACTTCGGCGAAGGCCTGGCCCTGGTCGGCGAGCGACTGGTGCAGTTGACCTGGCGGTCGAAACTTGGCTTCGTCTACGACCGGGAGACGTTCGAGTTGCTCGGGAGCTTCCCGTACGAGACCGAGGGCTGGGGGCTCACCTTCGACGGCACCTCGCTCATCATGAGCGACGGCAGCGACGTGCTGACCTACCTCGATCCGGAAAGCTTTCAGCCGCTCCGGACGCTACCGGTCACGCTCGACGGGCAGCCGGTCGACGAGCTCAACGAGCTGGAGTGGATCGAGGGCGAGATCTGGGCGAACGTCTGGCAGACCGACGTGATCGTGCGGATCGACCCGGCGACGGGACAGGTGATTGGGGTCCTGGACCTGGCCGGGCTGCTGCCAGGCGAGGCGCGGACGGGGCGGGAAGACGTCCTGAATGGCATCGCGTACGACCCGGATGGCGGGCGGATATTCGTGGGCGGGAAGCGCTGGCCGCTCCTGTTCGAGATCCGGGTGCGGTAGCGAGGACGAGTCGCGGTAAGCGGAGAAGATCGGGGCAGACGTCGGAACGCGGACGTGCTAAGCTAGGCCCGGTTCGCGCCCCCTCCCCGCCCGCGGATTGCCGGCCGATCCAGGGTGGCGCCCGGCTCGCGGGAGTGGACGCGACCGGCAATGCCGCGGCATGGGACGTGACATCGTGAGCATCAACCGCCGACTGCCCGGAGCCTGGCCTCTCTCCTCTTCCCGACGCCCGCCCGTCGGTGGCCGCGTCGCCCGCGCCCGCCTCTTCGTGGGCAGTCTCGCGGCGATCCTGGTCCTCACCACCGCCTGGCCGGCCGTCGCCGCGACTCCCCAGACCACTCGGCTCGCGGCGGTCCCCGGAGCGCCGACTCTCGTGCTGAGGCAGGCCGATCCGGAAACGTCAGAAGCGGCGTCCGATGCGTCGCAGCCGAGCCAGCCGTCCGAGGAGGGGGGGACGGACACTGGACCGGACTTGGCGCCGGGGGCAGCTCCGGTGCAGGAGTCGGGCGTCGTCCGGACGACGGAAAGCATCAGCCTGCCGGCGGGCAACGCCCGGGACGTCAGCGAGCGACCGGAGAGCGCGACGCGCCCCCCGGTCCGGATCGTCGTCCCCGGCGAGGAGGGCATCGGCCTGACCCGCGACAATCCGATCCCGCTCGGTTGGACCTGCTCCTGCACGATCGACCGGGTGGGGGTGATCTGCCAGTTCGACATAACTGTTCTGCAGGTCGTCCGCGATGCGTACCCGATGGTCCAGCAGCTCAACCGCTTCAACCCGCCGCCACGCCCGCAGCACGCCTACGTCGCGGTCTACGTCGGGCAGAACTACGTCGCCGGCCCCGAGAACAACGCCTACACCGTCGCCGAATCGGACTTCCGGGCCGCGGCAACTGACGGAGTGCTCGAAGACGCCGTGCCGCTGCTCGACATCCCGGCCGCCTACCGGCTGGGATACGACGCGTACCCCGGGAATTATGTGAATGGCTGGCTGTTCTTCGAGCTGCCGGTCAACCGCCCGGCCGTGCTCGCCTGGCGCTACTCCTTCTACGGCGAGCGCGCCATCTGGTTCGCCCTTCAGTAGGGTCGTCCGGGGCGGCTGCGCCGGAGGCCCGGCCGAACGCGGTGCCCGTCACCCGTTATCGTGCCCGTCGCTCCGCGGCCGAGGGGCGCCTCGGAGAGTGACCGGCCCGACGGGCAGGCGGATGAAGAATCGCGTACCGCCATCGTCGGGGAACTCGGCGCGCAGCTCGCCCCCGTGCAGCTCCACGATCTGGCGACAGATGTAGAGCCCGAGTCCCATCCCGCTCGCCTGCTCATCCAGGTGGGCCTGGTAGAAGCGCTCGAAGATGTGCGCCCGCTTCTCGGGCGGGATACCGAGCCCCCGGTCACGTACCGCGAGCTCCACGCGCCCGGCTTCCGGCGCCAATACGCTCACGACGACCGGGCCGCCGGCCGGGCTGTACTTGATCGCGTTGTCGAGCAAGTTCGTCAGGACCTGTTCGAGCCGCAGCGGGTCCGCCAGGACCTCGACCGCCGCGCCGCGGACCGAGATGGAGTGCAGGCTCGTCCGCACCCGCGCCGCTTCCGCCGCCGTCTCGGCGAGATGCCGCAGGTCGGTCTGCTGTCGCTCCAGCCGCAGCTTCCCCGAATCCAGCCGGGAGATGTCGAGCAACTGGTCAACCAGGTGCGCCAGCTTCTGCACCTGCCGCGATACGACCTCGACCGCGACGCGGGTGTGGGCGGGATTCAGGGCGCCCTTGCTGTCGAGTCGGCGCAGGAGTAGCTGGACGGCTCCCCACAGGCTGGTCATCGGCGTCTTCAGCTCGTGGGCCGCGATCGACAGGAACTCGTCCCGGCCGCGGACCGCAGCTTCGGCCTGCTCGCGGGCCGTTCGCTCGCGGGCGAGGAGCTCGGCGCGCTCCGCTTCAGCCCGCTTCTCGGCAGTGATGTCGCGAGCCTCGACGACTGTCCCGACCGGCCGCCCCTCCCTGATGATGGGGCTCGCCGTGAACGCGACCGGGTATAACGACCCATCCCGGCGAACGAAGAGCTCCTCGCCGCGTACCTGTTCGGCCTGTCCGAGGGCCCGATAGATCGGACACTCCGCCGGCGGGAAGGTGCTGCCATCCGGCCGTGTGTGGTGGACGAGGTCATGCAGCGGACGATCGAGGCCCTGGACCTCGGCGAGCGTGAACCCGGTCATCTGCTCCACGGCGGGGTTCATGAACGTGCATCGTTGGTGATCGTCCATCATGAACAGGGCGAGGGTGGCGTTCTCCGTGATCGTCTTCGTGAGGCGAAGCGACTCTTCGCGCGCCCGGACTGCCTCCCGGGCCTGCTCGAAGAGGAGGGCATGCTCGACGGCGCCGGCCGCGCGGCGGCCAAGCTCCTCGGCCATGGGCACGTCGTGCGGCGCGTACCGCGGCCGCTCTTCGGTGGCGAGGAAGCTGATCGCGCCCAGCGTCCGCCCGCGCGACGTGAGCGGCACCGCGATCACCGACCGGGGGCGGTATCCCAGGATCAGCGCCAGGTGCTCGTCGTCTCTGGCGATCGCCGCCAGGTTCGCCTCGGGGACCTCGACGACCAGTTGGGGCTGCCCCGTGCGCAGCGCGACGGCCGTCGGGTGATGCTCCCAGCCCGGGCTCCGTCGGTTCCGTGCCACCAGCTCGCGCAGCAGCGGCACCATCTCCGGGTTGTGGGCTGCCACTTCAACGGGCCGGACCTGGCCGTCCTCGTCCAGGATGTCGACGACGCACCAGTCGGCGAACTGCGGCACCACCAGGCGGGCGATGTTCGCGAGCGTCGCCTCCAGTTCGAGCGAGGAGGCCAGGACCCCGCTCGCCTCGGCCAGGAGGGCGAACCACTGTCGCGCGGTCTCCGCCTCGGCGCGGGCAGCCTGCTCACGGGCGAGTTGGAGGTGCTCCTCCTCGGCCCGCTTGCGCGCCGTGGCGTCGCGCACGATTGCCAGGACGAAGCGGCCGGCTCCGGTCGCCTCGTCGACCGGCGAGAGCCGCAGTTCGATGGTCAGGGTCCGCCCGTCCTTGTGCACGGCCGGCAGTTCGCCCTCGAGGTCCGAGTTGAGCAAGTCGTCGCGACCGGTGACTCGGAAGCGGACGAGGCCGGCGCGGAGACGAGCGCGGAGATGCTCGGGGATCAGCATCTCGATGGGGCGACCGACGACCTCGGCGGGCGCGTAGCCGAAGAGGGCCTCGGCGGCGGGGTTCCAGAGGACGATCCGGCCGGTATCCGCGTTGCTGACAATTACCGCCTCATGGATGTCCCAGAAAAGCCGGCCGATCCCAAAGTCTCGCGGCTGCAACGCACGGCCACTGTCGATCATCCGGCAAGCTTACCCCGTAGAAGGGGTGAACCGCGCCCAGCGCATCCGGCGCCCACGGGGCGCGGAGCCGCCAATCGGGGAGCGCGGGCCGGTTCCCCAAAGGGAGTCCTACCATGCCGTCACTCGATCTGCCCACCCATGCCCTGGTGACCGCGGACGCCCTACGCGCCATTGCCGCTCGACATGGCGTCGACCCGGCCACCGTCGAACGGCTACCGGAGACCGGCATCTTCACTGCGATCTATCATTTGGGCGAGCATCTCGCCCTGCGCGTGCCGCGCGACCACCCGGCGTTCGTCGCTGCCATTGAGACAGAGGCCGTCGCCGTGCCGGCCGCCCGAGCGGCCGGTGTGCGCAGGCCGCGGCTGATCGTGACTGACCGCACCTGCGCGCTGCTGCCGGTGCCGTTCGCGATCTACGAGCGGGTCCACGGCGACACCCTGGAGCGGTTGCAACCAGAGCCCGACCGGACGCCGGACGCCTGTCGGGCGGTGGAAGGACGCTGCCCCGCCTCGGGGTTACGGGTGATGATCGGGATCGTCCGCCGGTGCGCCTACCCCTGTGTACTCGGCGACCCGCCCCCGCGTGTCCCCGGCATGGCGGTGAATGACTGTGTGCCACCGAGTGACGAGGATGTACTCGACGAGCCAGGCGACGGATTCGTCACGGCGGCTACCTTCGGCTGGGCCGCGGCCGTGCGCGGAGCCGACCAGGTGCCGGTGTGATCTCGATTAGCGCTTGCTTCGGCGTTGCCGACGGCCC
>JALYGH010000648.1 GCA_030777205.1 Chloroflexota bacterium | reverse complement strand
GTTCACCCGAGGGCCCGCCGACCGCGCCCCCGAGATCGGCCCGCCGTTTGTTGGCGGGGTCGCCAGCATCACCGGACACAGTGTCGCGCACGGAGGAGTACATGACCGAGACGCGCGTCGCCTTCCTCGGCCTCGGGGCCATGGGGCTGCCGATGGCCCGCAACGTCCTGAAGGCCGGTTACCCGCTGGTCGCCTGGAACCGAACCCGCGCGCGGGCCGAGGAGCTGCGCGGGCAGGGCGCCCAGGTAGCCGACTCGCCGCGGGCCGCGGCCGAGGGCGCCGACGTCGTCATCACCATGCTGAGCGACACTGCCGCGGCCGAGGCGGTCGCACTCGGCGAGGATGGCCTGATCGGCGGGCTACGGACCGGCGCCACCTACATCGATATGAGCACTGTCACGCCGGAGACCAGCCGTCGCCTGGGCGACGCAACGGCGGCGCGCGGCGCCCGCTTCCTCGACGCGCCGGTCGTCGGGACGATCGGCCCGGCCGCCGAGGGGACGCTGACGATCCTCGTGGGCGGCGACGCCGAGACGTTCGCGGCGCAGCGGCCGCTCCTGGCCCGCATGGGCAAGACGATCCTCCACGCCGGGCCGGTCGGCCAGGGCACTTGGCTGAAGCTGCTGGTGAACGCCCTGCTGGGCATCTCGATGGAAGCGTTCTTCGAGGTCGTGGCGCTCGGCCAGCGGGCCGGCTTCGACCGCCGCTGGCTGATCGAGACGATCGCCGGCATGCCGGTCGCGTCGGCGGCGACCCAGCGCAAGGCGGCCAGCGTTGTCGCCCGCGACTACGCGCCGCAGTTCACGCTGGACCTGATCCACAAGGACTTCCGCCAACTGCTCGAGGCCGCCGGCGAGCTGGGCGTGGCGTCGCCGCTCGCCACCGTCACCTACGGCATGTTCGGGCAGGCGCGGCACGGCGGGCGCGGAAGTCTAGACTACAGCGTCGCGTCGCTGCTGGCCGAAGAGCTGGCCCGGGTCGCGCCGGCGGACGACGCGGACGCTGGCCACTGATCCGGCGCAGGCGGCCCGTGCGCTCGGCGTGTCCAACGAGGATGCGGTGACCCGCAAGGGCGCGCGGCGCCACGCGGTCCGGCTCCGCGTGCGCGCTCAGTCGCCGTCGGGCGTCCCGAGGATCTCGGCCACGTCGACCGGGAAGTCGGGCGCGAAGAGCGGGGCGACTTGCTGCCCGCGCGCGAACACTCGGACGACGCGGTAGCCGTCCGCTGACGGCTCACGGAGGACGAGCAGACAGTAGGCGTCCAGGTCGAAGATCCAGTAGTCGGCGATGCCGGCCCGGGCGTACATCGGCCCCTTGACGTCCCGATCGACCGAGATCGAGCTGCTCGCCACCTCGATCACGAGCAGGATATCAGCAGGCGTCGGATGACGATCCCGCGGCGCATCGGGACGCACGAGCACAACGTCCGGCTGCGGCTCCAACCGGTCATGCAGGCGAATCGGATCCTGGATGCTCGGGATCACGCGGTCCCCGAGGCGGGCGAACAGGGCGTTGAGGCGCTTGACGCACCAGCTATGGTTCGGGCCGATCGGGCTCATCCAGACGATCTCCCCCTCGATGAGCTCGACGCGCTCGTCCTCGCCGAGGATGCCGGCCTCGGCCATCCGCTCGAACTCATCGGCGGTGAACGTCCTGCGCCGAAGTGCCACGGCCATGGCTCGCCCTCCACGCTCATTGTACGCCCCCCTCGGTCACGCTCGTCACGGCGAAGCGCGGTCGGGTTTCGGGTGACGCGCGTTACCATCGTGGACGGGCCATCACAGTCGGAGAGGGGCAATGAAGCGGGGGAGCGTCGGCGAGATCGCGGAGCACGCCGCGGAGTATCTTGGACGAGACCGGTCTCACCGAAGACGAGTTGGGAGACCTCTTCGACCTGAGTAAGCTATTCCAGAGGGCCCAATCGGTCGGGCGAAGAAGCCCACCTGAAGCACGTGCGGCTGGTCGTTGACGCAAGCTCACTCGAAACCGAGGCACTCGGGCCCGAGGCGTGCATGGCTCGCCGATCCCGCGCTCGATCTCGTCAGCACAGCGGAGGCCTGGAGCGAGACGCAGCACGAGCTTCGCCAACGCACCGCGGCACTGATACCATTCCTGCGTAGTCCTGCCGTATAATTCGAGCAGCACGGCGGCACGAGGACTGGATGGCGCGGCGGGGACGGGAACTGACGATTGAGTGGGCGGCGGAGGATGACGCGGCGAGCCTGTACGCGCGGTATCGCCGCGAGCGCCGAGCGGACG
>JALYGH010000647.1 GCA_030777205.1 Chloroflexota bacterium | reverse complement strand
GGCGCAGCCGATCTCGGCGGGCGCCCCGACCGCTCCCCAGAGCGTCGCCGGTGCCGTCTATCGGTCGGCCGGCCCAGCCGTCGTCCAGGTCGTCGCGTCCGGGCGCCAGGCGCTCAGTTCGCAAGGCATGCCGAGCGGCAGCGGCTCGGGCGTCGTCGTCGACGCGCGGGGCCTGATTCTCACGAACAATCACGTCGTCGAGGGCGCCCGCGCGGTCAGCATCCGCTTCAGCAACGGCGCCACCCGCGAGGCGACCGTCCTGGGCACCGACCGCGGCAACGACCTGGCACTGTTGAAGGTCGACCTCCCGTCCGACGTGCCGGTGGCCCCGCTCGGCGACTCGGATCAGGTCCAGCCCGGCGACATCGCAGTCGCCATCGGCAGTCCGTTCGGCCTGGACAAGACGGTCACCCAGGGCATCATCAGCGCCGTGAATCGGAGCTGGGCGCCCGGCGACGGTCGCGCCCGCCAGGGCCTGCTCCAGACCGACGCGCCGATCAACCCGGGCAACTCGGGCGGCCCGTTGCTCAACGCGAACGGCGAGGTGATCGGCATCACCAGCATGATCGAGAGCCCGGTCCGCGGCTCGGTCGGCGTCGGTTTCGCCATCCCGATCAACACCGCCAAGCGACTGCTGCCCCAGCTCGAGGCAGGCGCGAAGCTCGAGCCGGTCTGGCTCGGGATCGCCGGCCAGCCGCTCGATGCGACCATCGCCCGCGACCAGGGCCTCTCGGTGCAGGAGGGGATCCTGATCGCCAGCGTCGTGCCGAACAGCCCGGCCGCCCAGGCCGGCCTGCGCGGCGGACAGGGGCAGGATGAGCGCATCCCGCGCGGCGGCGACGTCATCGTGGCCGTCGATGGGACGCCGGTCAAGGACGTGGCCGGGCTGGCGGGCCAGCTCACCGGCAAGAAGCCGGGCGACACGGTCCAGCTCACGGTCGTCCGCGACGGTCGCGAGCAGCAGATGACCGCGACGCTCCAGCCCTGGCCGCGCGAGTCGCGCTAGTAGGGCTCCCTGCCACGATGCCCCCTGCTCCCGATTCTGGGGGCGGGGCCTCCCGAGCAGGGACCGCCCACACCAGTTAGCCGCCGAACCGGCGGGGGAGACGTCCCCGCCGCTGACTCCCCGACGCAGGAGGACGCGTGATCCCCCACCAGTCGCTCACCCCCACCGACCGCGCGGGCACCCCGGACCGGGTGCATCAGCCGGAGCTCCGACACCAGCCCCCCAGCCTCGCCGAGCACGTCCTCTTCGAGGTCAAGCGCCTGATCGTCGGGCAGGACCACCTGCTCGAGCGCCTGCTCGTGGCCTTGCTCTCGCGTGGCCACGTGCTGCTCGAAGGCGTGCCCGGCCTCGCCAAGACCGCCACCATCAAGGCGCTCGCGCAGGTCGTCGGCGGCAGCTTCGGCCGGGTCCAGTTCACGCCCGACCTCGTGCCGTCCGACCTCGTCGGAACCCGGATCTTCAACGGCCGGGCTGGCGAGTTCACCACCGAGCTCGGCCCGGTCTTCGTCAACCTGCTCCTCGCCGACGAGATCAACCGCGCCCCGGCCAAGGTCCAGTCGGCCCTGCTCGAAGTGATGCAGGAGCGCCAGGTCACGATCGGCAAGCAGACCTTCGCCGTGCCGGACCCGTTCATGGTGCTGGCGACCCAGAACCCGATCGAGTCCGACGGCACCTACCCGCTGCCGGAGGCCCAGCTCGATCGCTTCATGTTCAAGGTCCTCGTCGACTACCCCGGCTACGAGGACGAGCTGGTCGTCGTCGAGCGGATGATCGGCGCGCCGATCGAGCTGCGGACCCGGCTCACCCCGGAGCGGCTGATCGCCCTTCAGGAGGCGGCCGGCCAGGTCTACGTCGATCCGCGGGTGGATCGCCTACGCCGCGACGCTCGTCACGGCTACGCGGGCGCCGGCCGAGCACGGGCTCGCCGGGCTGGCGCCGGCCGTCCAGTTCGGCGGCAGTCCGCGGGCGTCGATCAATCTGGTCCTCGGCGCGCGGGCGCTCGCCTTGCTGCGCGGGCGCGAGTACGCCCTGCCGAAGGACGTGGCGGACCTGTTCCCGGATGTGCTGCGCCATCGCCTCGTCCTCAGCTACGAGGGCATCGCCAACGGCGTGACGCCGGACGCGATCGTCAAGGCGGTGCTGGACCGCTACCCTCCGCCGCGAATTGACCTGGCGGACCGCGATGGGGCATGACGGCGGGGCCGGGAGTAAGCGTCAAGGAGGAAGGCGAGCCAGGCCGGCCGTTGGTAGCCGTCTGCTGAGCCCGTTCCGTGCGATCCTGTCCTCCCGGTTGCTCCGACGCGTTCGGGAACCGCGGCTCCAGACTCCGGAGGCGCGGCCGGACGGGATCACCGCCCCGGCGACGGCACCCGGTTCGCCGGCAGGCGGCGGTATCGCGGTCCGGGGCGTACCCGAGACGACGGAGGGCCTCTTGCGGCGGCTCCAGTGGACGGTGCTCCGCCCGCTGGCAGCCCGGCTCGGCGGCGACGAGCGCTCGCTCGTGCGCGGCTTCGGGCTGGAGCTGACCGAGGTGCGCGAGTACCAGCCGGGCGACGACGTCCGCCACATCGACTGGAACACGACGGCGCGCACCGATCGCCCGTTCGTGCGCGAGGCGTTTGCCGAACGGGCGCTCGACGTCTGGCTCGTCGTCGACGTGAGCCCGTCGGTGGACTGGGGCACCGTCCGCCGACTGAAGAGGGATCTCGCTGTCGAGTTCGCGGCGGTGGTCGGGCTGCTCCTCGGGCGGCAGGGCAACCGGATCGGAACGCTCCTCTTCGCCGAGCGGCCGCGCGCCTTCGTCCCGCCGGGCGGGGGGCGGGCGCACCTGCTGCGCCTGCTGACCTGCCTTCGCGACGAGTCGCGCCGGGACGGCGTCGGCCAGACCGACCTGGCGGCGGCACTTCGGCAGATTCGCGCGTTCGCCCGCCGGCGCTCGCTCATCCTGGTCGTCTCCGACTTCCTCGTCTCGGATGGCTGGCAAGCCGCCCTCGGGCCGCTCGCCCAACGCCACGAGGTCGTCGCGGTCAGGTTACGCGACCCGCGCGAGGCGGAGATCCCGGACGTCGGGCTCGTCACGCTGGAGGACCCCGAGACCGGTGGCCAGCTCCTCGTCGACACCGGCGACCGCCGGCTACGCGAGCGGTTCGCCGCCGCCGCCGCGGCCCAGGACGAGCGCATCCGCGCCGATCTCGCCCGGGCCGGCGTCGACCACCTCGTCCTCGCCACCGACGAAGACCTGATGCCCGCCCTCGTCCGCTTCCTGACCGCCCGCAAGTACCGCCGTGCCGGTAGGGCGCAGGGCATCGGACGCATGGCCGGATGATGTCCCCCCTGCCCGCCAATGCCGGGGGTATGAACCCCAAAGGTTGGGGGGCATGGGGCCAACCCCTCAAGTTTCCATCCACCTCCCGCACCCGGAGGCCCCAATGACATTCGAGTGGCCGATTCTGCTCTACGGCCTGGCGCTCGTCCCGCTCATGGTCGGGCTATACGTCCTCGCCCAGCGGCGCCGACGCGCCTACGCCGTGCGCTTCGCGAACCTGCCGCTGCTGCGCGAGGTCGCGCCGCGGCGGCCGGGTTTCCGCCGGCACCTCCCGCCACTCCTCTTCCTGCTCGGCCTCGCCGCGCTGCTGGTCAGCCTGGCCCGCCCGAGCGCCGTGATCGCCGTCCCGCGTGACCAATCGTCCGTCATGCTCGTGCTGGACGTCTCCGGCTCGATGGCGGCGCGCGACCTCCAGCCCGACCGGATGGCGGCGGCCAAGCAGGCCGCCCGGGCGTTCGTCGAGGCCCTGCCCGACAACGCCCAAGTTGGGGTCGTGAGCTTCAGCTCCGCGGCCAGCGTCAACGCCCCGCTCGGCCGCGACCGCGACGCCGCGCTCCGCGCCATCGACGGCCTCCGCGCCGACGGCGGCACCGCCATCGGCGAGGGACTGGACCTGGCGCTGGAGCAGCTCGAACGACGACCGGCCGACGCCGAAGGCCGCACCCCGCCGGGGCTCGTCGTGCTCCTGTCCGATGGCGAGAACTCGGTCGGCCGGCCGCCGGCCGAGGTGGCCGCGCGGGCCGCGCAAGCCGGCATCCCTGTTCACACGGTCGGCATCGGTCAGCGGGGCGCGGCGCCGAGGCTCAACAACCGCCAGTCCGTGCGGCTCGACGAGGCGACGCTCCAGGCCATCGCGAACGCGACCGGTGGGAGCTACTTCTACGCGGGCGAGGCCGGCGAGCTTGAGCGGATCTACGCCGACCTCGGCTCGCAGGTAAGCTGGGTTGAGGAGCGGACCGAGGTCACCGCGCTGGCGAGCGCGCTCGGGACGTTGTTGATGGTCGTGGGCGGGCTGTTCGGCCTGCGCTGGTTCGCGCAGCTCCCCTGATCGGTCGCGGGTCACCGCGGCCACGGCGTCATTGCCAGGGCCGACGTGACCCGCCGGTTCCGGCTGGCCGAACCCACGAGCGGTGCCGAAGTAAGCCCGAAATGTCGGCCAGCGACAGCAGTGGGATGAGACGCCGATTGCCCGAGTACGTTCTACCGTCCGGCGCGTCCATTGCCGGTGCGTCGGCCCGAATCATCCCCTCCATGGACCGTCGAGAGGGGCAGGATGATAGCGCCCATGCCCAGCTACCCACGCTCGTTCTTCCATCGTCCTACCGTTACCCGGCGGCAGGGACGCTGGCTCGCGGCGGCCCTCGCCCTGACGATCCTCGGAGCGGCCTGCGCCATGCCCGGGATGGACGCCGAGCCTCGCGCACCCGCGACTCTGCCCGTCTCCGGGGCGGCCACCGCCGACGAGGCCGGACCGGCCGGCTCGCCGTCGCTCGCGACCGGCGCTGTCGAGGCGCCGGCAGTCGCGGCCAGGCACGAGGACGACGCGATCACCGCCGATCCTGAGATCGATCCGAGCGCGGCCTCCGATGGGGCGGCCCCCGGGGCGCCGGTCGCGCCAGGTCAGCCGATCGTTGTCCCGCCGGTCGCCGTACCACCGGTCGTCATCCCTCCGGCGCCCGCCCCGAGCGGGCCTGGTGCGGCGTGTGAGCCCCTGCCCGGCCCGCGCGCCGCGAGCTGGCGTGACCCGCTCCCGCCGACCGCGCGCTACAACCCTGAGGGACCGAAGCGCGTCGGGCTCCAGGCCGGCCACTGGCTGACGGAGCAGGTGCCGGCCGAGCTGCGCGGGCTCGGCCATGGCGCGGCGGGCGGCGGCAAGATGGAGTGGGAGGTCAACCTGGACATCGCCCTGCGCATCAAGGCGCTGCTCGAGGCGCAGGGGATCGAGGTTGACATCCTCCCGACGACGGTACCGGTCCGCTACCGCGCCCACCTGTTCGTCTCGATCCACGCCGATGGCGACGCCACCGGACGGAACAGCGGCTTCAAGATCGCCCGTCCGGCGTTCAGCTCGCTCCCCGCCATCGACGACCAGCTCCTCGGGGCGCTGTACGACGCCTACGGGGCTGCCACCGGCCTGCGCCGCGACGACCAGAACATCACGCCACGCATGCGCTACTACTACGCCTTCAACGCGCGGCGCTACTGCCACGCCGTCGCGCCCGGCGTGCCGCAGGCGATCGTCGAGACCGGCTTCCTGACCAACGCCGCCGACCGCCAGCTCCTGCTCGGCAACCCGGACGTTGTCGCGCGCGGGATCACGGACGGGATCCTCCGCTTCTTGCGCGACAACCCGTAACCTGACGCCGGATATGGTCCAGCGGTCCGGCCATGCCGGACCAAGGGGACCGGCCGTTGGCGCCGCGTACCACGCTTCCCAATAGGCAGTTGCCAGGGAAGCGGGGCTGTGAATCGTGGGGTACGCATCTTGCCGAGCCTTTGGGACGCCGCCGTCGACCGCGGAGTCACCCATATCGGTGCGACCGCGCGTTCGCGCCGAGAACGTCGATGCGAGGACGATGCGAGCGACTCCCGGACACAGGTCGTTCGGCCGACCATCGAGGCCTCCAGGATATGGTCAGCCGCGCGCTAGCGAGGCGAGCGGTTCTCGCCGCAAGGAGCGAACCGCGAAGCACGAGCTCGTTCTCGCGCATCTCGAACGGAGCGGTTCGTGGTAGGCGAGCTGAGCAGCCGGCGCCGCGCGTCCTCCGGTGGCACGGAGTTGGATTCGGCCGCCCCGATTGGTGGCGCCCTCGTCGCGGGTAGGATCGCCCCCTTGTTCGGGAGTGCTGCCCACGCACGGCCGGTGCTCCCGACGCTCGGTCAGCTCGTGGCCGCCAATCCCGGTGGCCGCCTCGTCCGCGGCGATCCGGCGACGCCGGTCGCGGGGATTTGCTACAACTCGCGCCGCCTCGAGCCGCACGACCTGTTCGTGGCCGTCCCGGGCCGGACGCACGACGGCCATCAGTTCGTCGCCGAGGCGGTCGCGCGCGGGGCGTCGGCGGTCGTGGCGGAACGGATGCCGGCGGGTGCCGCGCTCGGGCTGCACGAATCGGTGCCGCTCGTGCTCGTGCCGTCGGCGCGGGCGGCGCTCGCGGATCTCGCCGGTGCTTTCTACGGCCACCCCTCGCGTCGGCTGCGGCTGGTCGGAGTGACCGGGACCGACGGCAAGACGACGACCACCCACCTGGTGGACGCGATCCTCGAGGCGCGGGGCCTGCGAACCGGCCGGCTGTCCACCATCGAGACGAAGATCGACGGCTTCGCCCGCTCAAACCCGACCGGGCACACCACGCCGGAGGCGCCGCTGGTCCAGCGGACCCTGGCGGAGATGGTTGCCGTTGGCGTCGAGGCGGCGACGCTGGAGACCAGCTCGCACGCATTGTCGCTCGACCAGGTGCGGGGCTGCGCCTTCGACGTCGCCGTCTTCACCAACCTCAGCCCCGAGCATTTGAACTTC
>JALYGH010000646.1 GCA_030777205.1 Chloroflexota bacterium | reverse complement strand
CCGTCGCACATCCTGCGAACCAATGGGACCATCAGCAGGAATGGAGACCCTGGCGACGACGCCTCGGAACCCGACGGCGCGCAGACCGAGATCCACGATCCCGAGACTCAGCCAGGCATGCGCGATCAGCCAGCGATCCCGCGGCTCCAGCGAAAGGTACCTGGCGAGCCCGCCGAACAGAGCCATCTAGCCGCGGACGATTCGGGCGAGGCCCTTGTCTTCGAGGGCGGCGAGGAAGGCGGCCAACTCCGCTCGCAGGCGGCCCGGCTCGACGTCGTACTCGGCGAGCAGTCGGTCCACGATCTCGCTTTCCGTCGCGCCCTTGGCCAGGAGTTTCCAGATGTCGGCCCCGACCGCGTCGAGTCCGAAGTAAACGCCGGTCTCGACGTTCAGCAGGACGAGTTCGTCCCCCAGCTCGGCGCCCGCGACCGACCCGTTGATCACGGCGCGGCGCCATGGCGTGGTAGCTTCTGGCACGGTTGGTATCCCCCGATGCGCGATCGTACTCGCCGCGTCAGGATGATCGGGCACCACCAGCCGCGAATCTGTGGGACGTAGGTTGAGGATCGGTTGAGCACATCGGTGTGCTGGACGGCTCGTGCCGGACCGGCTGCGTGGCACGTGTGCCACTCGCATACTGGCCCGCCATGAAACACTTCCGATAGCCGCGGCGTCATGGCCCCAGCCCGCTGCTCCATCTGGGCACGTGATTCGCCGAAAGCCACTCCAATGAGGGGAGTCGGGGACGGGCCGCCGGCAGCGAACAGCCCCGCGATCGTTCACGTCGTCGGGACCGCCCGAGACTCCTCATTGGACGTTTCCGACCGGCCGCGACAGGCGTACACGAGCAGCCAGGGATCGTCCTTCCAGCGCGGGTGGAGCCAGGTCCAGCGCGTCGGGACACTGAAGCTGGCACGACCCGAACCAGAGTTGCCACGAAACGTCCAGTCATGGGCCCGTTGCGTTCGCATGTTGATGATCACGAACCGAGAGCCGTCGAACCGAGACGTACCGACGAGCCAGTGACGGTGCTGCCGCCAGGGAGGCCCCGGAATTTCCACCGCCTGGAGCCGCATCCGGCCGGCGCAATTGTCGATCGCCGGGGCGGGCACGCCTCCTGCCGCTCCCTGAGCGACCCAAGCGCACACGCACGCAGCCACGAGCGACACGGCAACCGGCGCGACTCTGCTCAGTTTGGGCATCGTCCTCCGCGCCGCAGTGAGGGCGGGCAGGTCGGTCGGCGAAGTGTGCGTGATCTCGTGACCGTGTCGTGCCGAGGTGCTGCGTCGATGGACCGCATCGGATCGAGCGAGGGAGCCGGCCCAAGAACTTCAGGTCCCGAGCGGCAAGCCTGTTCGCGTCCAGCGACGCTCAGTAGGCGCCGCGGTTGGAGAGGACGGCCGGGATGGTGCGCAGCAGGATCTCGAGGTCGAGGCCGAGCGACCAGTGGCGGACGTAGTGCAGGTCGAGGCGGACCATGTCGTGGAAGGGGACCTCGCTGCGGCCGCTGACCTGCCAGAGGCCGGTGATCCCCGGCCGGGCCCGCAGCCGCCCGTGCTGCCAGTCCTCGTACCGCTCGACCTCGGACGGGAGCCCGGGGCGCGGCCCGACCAGGCTCATCTCGCCCTTCAGGACGTTGACCAGCTGCGGCAGCTCGTCGAGGCTCGCGCGGCGGAGGACCCGCCCGACGCGGGTGACGCGCGGATCGTGGCGGATCTTGAACAGCGGCCCGCTGGCCTCGTTCCGGTCCGCGAGCTGCGCGACGAGGCGGTCGGCGTCCCGGTGCATCGAGCGGAACTTGAGCATCCAGAAGGGGTGCCCGTCCTTGCCGACGCGCCGCTGGCGGTAGAAGACCGGGCCGGGCGAGTCGAGCCGGATCGCCAGCGCCACCAGCAGGAAGAGCGGCGCCAGCAGCACGAGGCCGAGGCCGCCGAGGGCCAGGTCCAGCGCGCGCTTGAGCCAGCTCACCCGCGCGGCCGAGGCGAAGCCGACGTACGGCCGCCCGCCGAGGTGCCGGATCTCGACCTGCCGCGGCAGCAGCTCGTCCGCGTCGGCCGGGAACTTGACCTCGACCGGGCGGCGGAACCCGCGCGCGACGATGCGGAAGAGCTGCTCGCGGCGGTCGGCCGGCAGCGCGACCACCAGCTCGGCGACCCCGTGGGCCTGGACGAGCTCCTCGAGTCGGGCGATCGGCCCGAGCAGCGGGAGGGCCGCCGCGCCCGCGCGGTCGCCGCCGTCGTCGAGGTCGCTGCCGTTGTCGACGTAGCCGACGACCCGGTGCGACCGGGCCAGCTCGGCCGCCAGCCGCCGGC
>JALYGH010000645.1 GCA_030777205.1 Chloroflexota bacterium | reverse complement strand
CCCGACGGGTGGCCCGGAGCAGCGCCCAGAGCGCCAGCGCCGTGAAGAGCGGCGTCAAGCAGTTCGACCAGGCGACGTGGCTGTTGACGACGACGTGCTGCCCGTTCGTCGCGAGCATCAGCGCCGCGAGTGCTCCGGTCAGCCGGGGCACTAATGCTCCTTCAGCGTGACGCTGTACTGATCCCGGCGCCCCAGCGTCCCCAAGCAGATGGATGGCCAGCTCGCGGCCGAGCGCGTAGGTCACGACGGCGGTCAGCGCCCCGGCGATCAGCACGACGATGCGCGGAGCGAACGGGCTCTCGCCACCGAGCCAGAGCGCGGCCGCGACGACGTAGTTGTAGAGCGCGCCGTAGTAGCTGTCATAGTTCGTGAGCGGGCGGGCGCCGTCGCGGACGATCGCCAACGAGTGGAGCACTTCGAGCGTCTCGTCGGTGAAGCGCGGGATCGTCCAGAGGTACGGCCAGCGCACCACCAGGGCCACGCACGCGATGGCCGTCGCCAGGGTCGCGTCGACCCACGAGCGGGCCATGGCGCGCGATGCGACGCGTGCCGTCGAAACGGATGGCCGGGAGGCGAGCGCGGTGGCGGTCTGCATGGGCCGTGCGGGGTGTACCGTTGCGGGGCGGCCGGTGTCAACATAGCGTCAGCATCGGCTTCCATCGCCGGAGTTAGGGGAAACGAGAGGGCAAAGGATGACGCGGAGTCAAGCCGGGCTCATCTGCCTGTTCCTCGGTGGCGATGTGATGACGGGCAGGGGCATCGATCAGGTCTTGCCTCATCCCGGCAACCCGGTCTTGTACGAGTCGTATGTCCGCGACGCTCGCGAGTACGTGCGGCTTGCCGAGCGGCTCAACGGCCCGATCCCACGGCCGGTGGACGACGCGTACATCTGGGGCGACGCGCTGGATGAGCTGCGGTAGGTGGGAACGGATGTGCGGATCATCAACCTGGAGACGAGCATCACGTCCAGCGAGGACGCCTGGCCCGGCAAGGGGATCCACTACCGCATACACACCCGGAACTTCGGCTGCCTCACGGCGGCCGGCATCGACTGCTGCTGCCTGGCGAACTACCACACGCTGGACTGGGGCTACGCGGGGCTGACGGAGACGCTCCGGACGCTGGATCGAGCGGGCTTCGCCCGCGCGGGCGCCGGGGAGAACGCGGCGGAAGCCTCCGCACCGGCCACCCTCGACGTGCCGGGCAAGGGCCGCGTGCTCGTCTGCTCGATGGGCTCGACGACCAGCGGCATCTCCCGGGAGTGGGGGGCGACCCGGGACCGGCCGGGCGTCAACGTGCTGGAGGACCTCTCAGACGAGACCACCCGACCTGTTGCGGGCCAGATCCGCGCGGTGAAGCGACCCGGCGACGTGACGGTCGCCTCGATCCACTGGGGCGGTAACTGGGGCTATCACGTCCCTGCCGAACAGATTCGCTTCGCCCATCGGCTGGTCGAGGATGGCGTCGACGTCGTGCACGGCCATTCCTCCCATCACCCGAAGGCAATCGAAATCTACCGGGACCACCCGATCTTCTACGGCTGCGGGGACTTCCTCGACGACTATGAGGGCATCAGCGGGCATGAGGAGTTTCGCGGCGACCTGAGGCTGATGTACATGGTCCGGGTCGATCCGCAGCCTGGCCGGCTCGTCGGGACGCGCCTGGTAGTCCTGCAGGCCAGGCGGTTCCGGCTGAGCCACGCCTCGGCCGCGGACACGAAGTGGCTCGGCGATCTCCTGGACCGGCTTGGCGCCCGATGCGGCACGCTGGTCCAGGTAGAGGACGACGGCCGCATGACCCTCCCTGGCAGTAGCGCCCACCGGGCGGCCAGACTGGCGGTCATGAGCCCGCACACGAACTCATTTGACTTCAATGGTACCGAGCGGAGCACGATCTCGGCTCTTCCGAAACGAGCTGTAGAATTGGCGAGGAGTATCGAAGGCCATCATTGACGATATTGACCGACTGCTGGCGAGGGACTACGGCTCCACCGACGAAGAGCTGGACTTCATCATCAACTACGACATCAAGTACCGCATGGGGCGCGACGCGGGTGACGACGGCGAGTGATGGGACCTGGACCTCACCACCTCCGTCACAGGGGCGTCGGTCCGGCTCACGGAGGAACGCTGGGGGCCCGTTCGCGAGGAGCACGCCGAACTGGCAGGATTGCGCGATGCAGTCCTGGACACGGTCGCGCGGCCGGATGCCGTGCTCGGGGGCAGTCGGGGAGAACTTCTCGCCGTCCGCGAGATCGAGGCGCGCAAGTGGCTCGTCGTCGTATATCGTGAAGAGGCGAACGACGGCTTCATCATCACCGCCTTCTTGACGCGTCGAGATCGATCTTTGTTCGGACGGAGTCGTGTATGGCCGCCCTCAACGTTGCCGACTACGTGAAGCTCGCGTCGGTGGTCCGCCAGACCCCGCACGGGTTCCTCTGGTCGACCTACGACGCCGAAGCGGATACCCTCTACATCAACTTCAAGCGGCCGAGCCACGCGACGGATAGCGAGCTGACCGACGACGATGTCATCGTGCGGTACGAGGGTGACGAGGTGGTCGGGCTCACCATCCTCCACGCCAGCACCAGGTGATGGCGGCATGAGGGTCGCCTACGACGCATTGGCCGACGGGCTACGGAGCGTCCTGAGCAGCGCGTCGATCGAGGAGAGCGATGCTGAGCCGGCGGGAGTGGTCAGTCGAACAGGCCGGCGATGCTGTGGGCGCGTCGTGCTGCCGCCGCCTGGCGCGCGGCCCGGCCCCCGAGCTGACGGCGCAGCGTCACCGCACCGAACACGACCACGAAGAGCGCCGCCGCCACCAGGACGATCGTCGCGCCCGAGGAGACGTCGAGGAAGTAGCTGAGGTAGATGCCGGCCAGCCCGCACGCGGCCCCGACCACGGTCGACAGCCAGAGCATGGTGCTGAAGCTGTCCGTGACCAGGCGGGCCACGATCGCCGGGATGACGATCGCCGCCGCGATCAGCGTCACGCCCAGCGTCTGCATCGAGGCGATGACCGCGCCGGCGAGCATCAGGGAGAAGATCACCTCGATCCAGGTGCTCCTGATGCCGTAGATCGGGGCGACGTCCGGGTCGAACGTCACGAACAGCAGCGGCTTGTAGAGCAGGAAGACGAGTGCCACCGTCACGACGCAGACGCCGGCGATCACCAGCAGGTCCTGGTCCGTCACACCCAGGATGTTGCCGAACAGCGCCGCCTCGAAGTTCCTGGTGAAGCGTCGGTACTGAGAGATCAAGGCGACGCCGAGGGCGAAGCTCGCCGTGGTGATGATGCCGATCGCGGCGTCGGCGCCGATCTGGCGCTTGCGCGAGAGGCCGCTGATCAGGAGCGCGGCCACGAAGCCCCAGAGCCCGGCGCCGACGTAGAAATTCACCTGCATCACGTAGCTCGCGACCGCCCCGCCGAAGACGGCGTGCGACAGCCCGTGGCCGATGTAGCTCATCCGCCGCAGGACGATGTAGACGCCGATCAGCCCGCAGAGGCCCCCGACTAGCGTCGCGGCCAGCATCCCGCGCACGAAGAAGTCGTAGCGCCAGGGCTCGAGCAGGACGTTCACGCACTACCTCCGCCGATCACGCCGGAACCCTCATGCGCTGACTCCGATTCGGCGCTCGTCCGCCAGGTCGGAGCGCGTCGCCGCCAGGCGGTCCGAGACGAGGATCAGGTCACCCTGGCGCACGACGACCATCTCGGCGCCGTACGTCCGGCCGAGGACTTCCGGCGTGAACACGACGTCCGGCGTCCCCTCGGCGACGATCCGCCGGTTCAGGCAGATCACCCAGGGCAGGTGCGCCGCGACCGAGTTCAAGTCGTGGGTCGTGAGCAGGACGGTAATCCCCTCGCGGTTCAGCTCGGTCAGCAGGTGCAGGATCTCGTGGCGGGTCTTGATGTCCGCGCCGGAGGTCGGCTCGTCGAGCAGCAGCAGCTCCGGCGCCCGAATCAGGGCCCGCGCGAGGAAGGCGCGCTGCTGCTGCCCGCCGGAGAGGTCGCGGATGTGCCGGCCGGCGTACTCGCCGATCCCGAGCCGCTCCAGCAGCTCGTGCATCCGACGACGGTCGGCCTTCCGGGTCCACGGGAACGGACCCGATTCGGCGGCAAGGCCCATCAGGACGACCTGCTCGACGGTGACCGGGAACGTCCAGTCGATCGTCTCAAGCTGGGGCACGTACCCCACGCGGCAGCGGCCGCCGCGCGCCGCGCCGGAGGCGGGGAAGCGGACTGCCCCCCGGTAGATGTCGGCCTGGCCGAGGATCGCCCGCAGCACCGTCGTCTTGCCGGAACCGCTCGGGCCAACGATGCCGGCGAACTGCCCGGGCGCGAGCCGCAGCGAGATGCGGTCGAGGACCGCGCGGCCATCGTAGCCGCAGGTGAGGTCGTCAAGCTCGACGAGCGGAGCCGCGAGATCCCCGGCGAGCGCGTCGGTCAACATCAGGGCCGGTAGGTGTTGCTGGGGTCGAACCAGTCGAGCGGCGACGGGTCGCCGCCGAGGGCGCGGGCCATGAGCTGTACGTCGTACTGGAGCATGCCGAAGTACGTGTTCTCGGGCGAACCGGGCTCGCCCGGCGGGTCGTCGTCGCGCAGCGTGTCGTAGTAGCGGACGCCCGTCTCCCGACCGATCTGCTCCAGGACCGGGCTTGGGAACACCTCCGAGCCGAAGATCGCCGGTACGTTCTCGTAGCGGATCTGGTCGATTAGCGCCGCGACCTCGCGCGGGGACGGCTCGGCGAAGTCCGACGGCTGGATCGCGCCGATCACCTTGAAGCCGTAGCGCGGCGCGAAGTAGGCGAACGAGTCGTGATAGGTGAGCAGCTTGCGGTTCTCCTCGGGGATCGTCGCCACGGTCGCGATGATCGCCCGATCCAGCTCGTCGACGCGCGCGCGGAACAGCTCCGTATTCGCGGCGTACACGTCGGCGTTCGCCGGGTCCATCTCGCTGAGTGCGTCCCGGACCAGCTCGGCGTAGCGGGCCGCGTGGAGCGGGTTCATCCAAACGTGCGGGTTCGGGTCGCCGTACTCCTCGGGGAAGGAGAAGTCGAACACCCACTCGTCGCGGGTGATCGTGCCCGGGCCGAGCTCGAGGATCCGGGCGCCCGACTTCAGGTTGGCCTCGGCCAGCTCGATGGTGGTCCCTTCGAGGGCGAGGCCGTTGACGATGATCAGGTCGGCGACCGCTAGCTTGCGCGCATCGGATGGCGACGGCTCGAACGTGTGCGAGTCGACGCCGGGCGGGACGAGCCCTTCGAGGTCGATGCGCTCGCCGCCGACGTTGCGGACGATGTTGGTGATCGGCGCGACAGTCGAGACGACCTGGAGCCTGGTCTGCGCGGACGCGAACGGAGCCGGACCGAACGACAGAACTAGCAGCGCTGACGCAACAAGAACGAGCAGCAGCGAGGCAAGAAGGACGAGGAGACGCACCGCGAACCTCCGCGTGCCGCCCCTCAGCCGGGGCGGACCGACAACTTCGCCACACTGTATCCCGCCAGCGCTTGTTTCTGCCAATAGTTGCAACTGGCGCCGATGGCTGCGGCTCCGGCGCGTTCTCGCTGGCGTGGACGGCAAGCCGCGCCCGGACCGTTTTCCGAGCGTCACCGTCCCGTCGCCGCCACGTGCGGGGTGGACCGCTCCGGTCGACGGGCCAGGACGTCGAGGTGGCGTACGGTCGCGCGTAGCTCGCCCGCGTCGAGCGCCGCCCGGCGTGCCTGCTCCCAGCGGCCAAGCTCCACACCGAGCGAATCGCCCAGCTCGGCGAGGCTACGGACGACGAAGCCGATCAGGCCGTCGAGGACGGCTCGCCCGTCCGGGCCGTCGCTCGCGCGGACCTCCCAGACTGACGGCGCGGCCCGGACGACCTCCAACCCGGCGGCCGTCAGTGCCGCCGCGAGTCGGCGCCCGGCCGTCGAGCCGCCGTGGGTCGGCTCGTATTCGCGGGCCAGGTCCATGTGGCGATGGTATGCGGCGATCACCCGGGTATCCAGGGCCGGGTCGTCCGACGGCGAGAACCTCGTCTCGCCGTCGTAGGTGAGCGCAAGGTGGGCGTGACCGCCGGGCCGGAGCAGCGAGGCGACGCGCCGGGCGAAGCGGTCGAGCGGGAGCAGGTCGGCCACGGCGTGCGAGACAACCAGGTCAAGCGTGCCGTCGGTCGGACCGCCCGCGGCGTCCAGCGGCCCGAGCAGGTCCGCCACAACCGGCACCACAATCGAACTCGCGGCGTCCCGTTCGGCGTCTGGCTCCGCATCCCGGCCGGCGAGCATCGCGCCCGAGTCGCCGAGGGCGAGCCTTCGCAGCAGGTCTGCGTCACGGTCCACCGCGTACGCCGCGATCGGCCGGTCGGCCAGCCAGGAGAGCGCCCGGCGCAGCCCGGCGCCCGTGCCGCACCCGAGGTCGACGACGCGCAGGGGTGGGCCCACCGGCTGCTGTTCGGCCCAGGCGCGCACCGTCGAGAGCATCTCGCGATCCAGCGCCACGACGTCGTACCGGTCGCGGGCGGCGAGCCAGACCGGCGCGAATCCCGTCTTCACGACCGAACACCGGTCCTGCCGGCGACGCCTGCATAACCTTCCGCGCCCGCGCTTCGCCGATCCGTCGCGGCACGCCGATCGATGGCCACGCGGAGGATTCGGTCGAACTGGACCGCGCTCTGCCGCCAGGTCGGGAGCGTTCGGCCACGGGCCGAGGCGCGGGCGGCGCGTTCGGCCCGCGCCTCGGGATCGTCGGCGAGGCGACCGAGCGCCCGGGCAATCGCCCCCACGTCGCCGGCCGCGACCAGCTCCGCGCCCGCGTCGTCGCCAAGGAGCTCCGGAACCGCCCCGACCCGAGTCGCGACGATCGGCAGGCCGGCCCGCAGCGCCTCGGCCAGCGCCATGCCGTATCCTTCGTGGGCCGAGGTGAGCAGGAAAGCGTCCGACTCGGCGTAGAGCCGGGTCAGGCGCTCGGTTGGGACGACGCCATGGACGCGCACTCGGTCCGACAGCGCCGGGTGGCGCAGCGCCGCGACGACGCGCCGGGCGTAGGCCGGGGCACGCGTCGCGTCGCCAACGAGGTCGAGCGACACCCCGACCGGCGCCTGCGCGAGCGCCCGTAGGGCCGTCAGGATGCCCTTGCGCGGCGTCCAGTGTGCCACCATCAACGCGCGCAGGCTGCCCGCCACGCCGGCCCGCTGTGGCGGGGTGTCCGATGCCCTGGAGCCGACCGCCTGGGTGTCGAAGCCCGGCGGCACGACGTCGACCGTCACGTCGTCGCCGAGCAGGTCGCGCACGGTCCCG
>JALYGH010000644.1 GCA_030777205.1 Chloroflexota bacterium | reverse complement strand
CCCGACCAGCGCGCCGAGTGGCGCGACCGTTTCGCAGCCATGCTCGAAGCGATTGAGGCCGGGCCGAACCGCACCTGACGGGCTGACGTCTCGGGCCTGTCGGCCGCCCTCCGGTCGGCATCGCTGGCCCGGTGGGGCGACCACGCGCGACGGTGCCCGAGGCCGTCACCCCTTGATGCCGGACATGACGACGCCGCGCACGAAGTAGCGCTGGCCGATGAAGAAGATCAGGATGACCGGCACGGTCATGATCACGGCGGCGGCCATGAGCAGGTGATCCTTCGGCAGGCCGTCGCTCGGACTCACGACGAAGTAGCGGAGGCCAACGCTCAACGGGTAGGCCTCCGGCCGGTTGAGGATAATCAGCGGCGGCAGGAAGGAGTTCCACTGAGCGATCGCCTGGATGATGGCCGCGGTGGCGTAGACGGGGCCGGAGAGCGGAAGGATGATGCTCCAGAGGATCCGCGGAGCGCTGGCGCCGTCGATCCGGGCCGCCTCATCGAGCTCGATCGGGATCGTCAGGAAGAACTGACGGAATAGGAAGATGAAGAACGCGGTGCTGTAGATCGAGAACGCGCTGCCGAACCAGTACGGCACCGTCAGCGGCAGGTAGGTGTTCAGCCAGCCGAGCTGCCAGAACAACATGTAATTGGGGATTAGGACGACGTAGCTCGGCAGCATCAGCGTCGCCATCGTCACGCTGAACAGGAGGTTCTTGCCCGGGAAGCGGAAGCGGGCGAAGGAGTAGCCCGCCAGGGACGAGGAGATGAGTGTGCCGGTGGTGGCGACGACCGTCAGAAAGATACTGTTCTGGACCCAGCCGGCGAAGAAGCGGACGTTCCAGACGTCGGCGTAGTTGCGCCACTGCGGCTCGGGCGGCCACCAAATAGGCGGGATCTGGCGGACCTCGAAGGCGCCCTTCAGCGAGCTCGAAACGGCCCAGTAGAACGGCATCATCAGGATGATCCCGAGCAGCACGGCGAGAAGGTGGAGGCCGAGCCGCCGGGCCAGCTTGAGGGCGGGCGCCAGGGCGTCGGCCGTCGTCGACGGGACCGTCCGGTCCGCGCGTGCGACGTGCTGGGCCATCAGCGCCCCTCCCCCGCGTAGTACACCCAGCTTCGGGATGACCGGAACTGGAGGTACGTGAACGCGCTCAGGGCGATGAACAGTATCCAGGCAAGCGTCGAGCCGTAGCCCATGTCGAAGAACTCGAACGTGTTGCGGTAGATGTGGAGCCCGTACAGCCAGGTGGCGTAGGCGGGTCCTCCCTGGGTGCCGACGAAGGCGGCCTCGAACGTCTGGAACGCCGCGACGCAGGCAAACACCGAGTTGAAGAAGAGGGTCGGCGAGATCATCGGTATGGTCACGTTCCAGAAGCGTGCCCACGAGCCCGCGCCGTCGATCGAGGCGACCTCATACAGCTCCTGGGGGATGCCCTGGAGCCCGGCCAGGAAGATCACCATCATGTTGCCGCCGATCGCGCCCCAGAGGGCGATGGCCATCAGGGCCGGCATCGCCCAGTTCGGGTCGCCGAACCAGTTCGGCCCCTTGATCCCCTGGCCCGTCAGGAATAGCCCGACTTGCCAGAGGAACTCGTTGACCAGCCCGAAGTTCCCATTCAGGAGCAGTAACCAGATGTAGACGGCCGCCACGATCGGGGCGAGGTGCGGCAGGAAGAAGACGGTCCGGTAGATCGTCGTGCCTCGCAGGCGCTGGTTGAGCAGCATCGCCACCAGGAGGGCGCCCACGACGCTGAGCGGGACGACGACTACCGTGTAGTAGACCGTCCGGCCGATCGACGGCCAGAACAGCTCATCCCGGGTGAATGCCCGGATCCAGTTGTCGAAACCGGCGAACGAGTAGTCGCGGCCGAGCGTGTAGGTGAAGAAGCTCAGCACCAGCGAGAACAGCATCGGCCCGAGGACGAAGGCCACCAGGCCGATCAACCAGGGTGTCAGGAACACGTACGCCCAGAAGATCTCGTCCCGTCGGAGCGAGCCCGTCTTGGCCCGGGTCGGCCGGGCCGCCGTCATCGCTTGCTGGAGCACTGGTTCTCCCGTCATCCACTCATTGTGGGCGTGTCGCTCCCTGATTGCCGCGCGGTCCGCCGGTGGCCGGCCGGGGGGTGCGGATCCCCGGGCGGACCTTCTCAGACCGGCGGCCTGTCCATGATCTCCTGGATCTGCTTCGCCGTCTCGTCAGCGAACGTGTCAACGTCGAGCTGGCCGAGCGTCACTTTGACGAATTCGTTGAGCAGGATCGGCTCGGTTTCGAAGAAGCGGCCGTTGGCCGGGTGGTGCCAGGCCACCAGCTCCGGCGCCGGCGGGAGCACCATCACCTTGGCGATGTTCTGGAGCTTGGGCGCCTTCTGGCGGAACTCGTCGCTGTCCCAGACGTCGAAGCGGCTGCCCGGGCTGCCGAGCCCGTTCGTAAACCGCTCGATGCCGTGCCGCTGGCTGGTAAACAGCCGCGAGAGCACACGCCAGGCCTTGTCCGGGTTCTTCGTCGCCTTCGACACCCCCTTGCCGTCGGAGGAGACTTGCGAGGCATGCTTGCCGGTCGGCCCGATCGGGTTTGGGATGACTTCCATCTCGAACGGCTGGGGCAGCTTAGCGATCTGGTCCGGCCAGGACGAGGCGGCGAAGCTCGTCAAGATCGCGATGCCGACCCGCTGCCCGTGGAACAGCTCCACCTGCTGCTCCTGGATGTTGGCCGCCCAGGGGACCGCCGCGCCGGACGTGTACAGGTCGGCCAGCACCTTCAGGCCGGCCTTGGACTCCGGCGTGTTGAGCAGGCACTTCTTGCCCTCGGCGTCGAACAGATCACCGCCGAACGCCCGCAGGAAGCCGACGATCCCCTCGTTGGCCGTCTTGTTGAAGATTGGCGGGAGGACGCCGTAGACGGTCGTCCGCCCACCCTCGCTCTTGGTCAGGCCCGCGGCTAGCGTCTGGAAGTCCTCGTAGCTCCAGTTGCCGTCGCCCGGCGGCACCTTCAGGCCGGCCTTCTCGATCATCGTCCGGTTGATGTAGTACTGGAGCGCCCCGGGGTGGCCGACGACCGGCAGGCCCCAGAGCTTGCCGCCGCGGGTGTAGGTCTTGAGGTTGCCCGGCCAGAACTGCTTGAGGTCATTCTCGACCCACTCCTTGTCGCCCTCGTAGAGCGAGTTCAGATCGTGCACGACACCCTTGATCTCCAACTCGGAGACCATCGGCGCCAGGTCGATTCGGACGGTGTCGCCCATCTGGCCGGTCGCGGCGAGGGCGAGCTGCTTGGCGTGCATCTCGGCGCGTGGGAACCACTCGCGCTCGACCTTGATGTCCGGATTGGCTTCCTCGAACCTTGCGATGAAGGCGTCGTACCAGTCGTTCGGCTGGCCGGGCGTGCCCTGGATCCAGTCGTGGTCGCGGATGACGACGCGCTGGGTGCCGGCCGGCGCGGCGGAAGCGGCGGCCATGGTGG
>JALYGH010000643.1 GCA_030777205.1 Chloroflexota bacterium | reverse complement strand
TGCCACGTCCGCATCCGCCTACCCACACGCTCGGCCGCCCGACGCGCCCTCGCCTCCTACCCCACCCTCAAGGCGCCAGAGTAGTGCTACGACGAGGAGAGCTGCTTCGTCCGTCACGCCTACTTGCTCGGGGCCAACGACCCGTACAAGGCCCTCGAGACGACCCCGCGGGCCGAGATCGACGAGGACGCCTGGGCCACCCTTGGTCTCCATCGGCCTGAACTGATCGGGGAACACGGAATTGGCGCCCGCGACCACCTGCTGGTGGCGAGCGTCGCCCCGGCATCCGAGTCTCTCGACGACCTCCGGCTGGGAGCGGCAGCCCCCAGCGACTGCTTCCCCTCGGGCCCGGTTCGCTCGATATAGTGTCGGCTGGAAGTTGGGCCGAGGAGGGCAGCATGGACCCCCTGGCGAAGAGCAGGATCGGCAGGACCGCGCTCGAGGTGACCCGGCTCGGGTTCGGCGGCGCGACGCTCGGCGACGCTCGCGAGCCCCTCGACGAGGACCGGGCCGCCGCGACGATCGCGGCGGCCTACGCGGCCGGGATCGCCTACTTCGACACGGCGCCCTGGTACGGCACCGGCAAGAGCGAGCACCGCTTCGGCCACGTCCTCCGCACCAGGCCCCGCGACTCGTTTACGTTGAGCACGAAGGTCGGGCGCATCCTCGTCCGGCCCGAGGATCCGGCCGGGTTCAGCCCGGAGCGCTGGGTTGGCGGCCTGCCGTTCGTCGTCCAGTTCGACTACACCTACGCCGGCGTGATGCGCGCCTACGAGGACAGCCTCCAGCGCCTCGGCCTCAACCGGGTCGACGCGCTGCTGATCCACGACCTCGACTTCGGCTACCACGGCGACGAGGCCGGCGTCCGGGCGCGCTTCGACGAGCTGGACGCCGGGGGCGGGTACCGAGCGCTCCGCGAGCTGAAGGAGCGCGGCGAGATCCGGGCGATCGGCGCCGGCATCAACGTCACCGGCTTCATCCCCCGCTTCCTCGAGCGCTTCGACCTCGACGTCTTCCTCGTCGCGATGCCGTACACCCTGCTCGCCCAGGACGCCCTCGACGCCGAGCTGCCGCTCGTCCAGGCGCGCGGCGCCTCGGTCGTGATCGGCGCCCCGTTTGCCTCCGGCATCCTGGCGCGGGGCCCGGACGATCAGCCGACCTACGGCTACCGCCCGGCCGAGTCGCCGATCGTCGAGCGGACGCGACGCATCCAAGAGGTCTGCGCCCGGTACGGCGTGCCGCTCGGAGCGGCGGCGCTCCAGTTCCCGTTCGGCCACCCGTCCGTCGCGTCGATCATCCCCGGCCCGAACTCCCCGGAGCAGGTCCGCGCCAACCTCGACTGGATGCGGCTCGAGATCCCGCCCGATCTCTGGGCCGAGCTGAAGGCCGAAGGGCTGCTCCGGCCGGACGCCCCGACGCCATAGGCGGCGCCCGTGTTGGGCGCCGGCCTACATCCCGGCTATCGTTCCGGGCGACGAGCCGACCGGCATCGCCGGCGGGCCGAGCGCCTCGCCCGTGACGTGCCCGACGTTGCTCCGGGAGGGACGCATACGTCGGATGATGCCGGAACAAGAACATGGAGTTACCTGATGGGCTACCACGACTGCGCCGCCGGCGATGCCAGCGGGCTAGACTTGCGGCACCCGGATCCGCGAACAACTCGGGGGGCCTGAGTGGCTGAGGAAACGCCGCCCGCCGCGTCGTCGATCATCGGCGCGCGCCTCAAGCGGCCGGAGGGTGGCGAACGGGTGACCGGCCGGACCCGATTCGCCGCCGACCTAAGCCTGCCTGGCCTGCTCCACGCCCGGCTCGTGCTCAGTCCGCACACCCACGCCCGGATCGCGCGGATCGACGCGAGCGCCGCGCTCGCGCAGCCCGGCGTCGTCTCGGTGGCGACGGCCGAAACCCTCGCGCCATACGTCAAGGCGGCGGCGCACTCGCGGGCTCGGGCGCTCCTGGCGCGCGATGAGGCGCGCTTCTGCGGGCAACCGGTCGCCGTCGTCCTGGCCGAGAGCGAGGCGGCCGCTGAGGACGCGCTGGCGCTCGTCGACGTCGAGTACGCGGAGCTGCCGGCCGTGCTCGACGCCGAGGCGGCGTTCGCCCCGGATGCCCCGGCCGTCTGGCCGGAGGGGCTCCCGGGCCAGAACGCCGAGGCGGCCGGCCACGGCATGGAGAGCGGGAGCAGGGCGGCCGACGAGTCTCGCTCGCCGAATGTCGCGGCCACCGAGCGGATGGATCGCGGCGACGTCGCGGCCGGCTTCCGCGATGCCGACGTCGTGGTCGAGCGGACGTACCACACCCAGTCAGTCCACCAGGGCTACCTCGAGCCGCACGCGACGCTGGCGGCCACCGACCCGACCGGGGACCTGACGATCTGGTCCTCGACCCAGGGCGTCTTCTTCCCGCGCGACGAGGTGGCGACGGTCCTCGGCTGGCCGGAGGCGCGGATCAAGGTCGTGGCGACGCCGGTCGGGGGCGGCTTCGGCGGCAAGGGCGTCCTGTTGGAGCCACTGGTGGCGGTGCTGGCCGTCGCCTACGGGCGGCCGGTCAGCCTGGTGATGACCCGGATGGACGAGTTCCTGGCCGCCACGCCGACGCCGCGCTGTCGGCTGGACGTCAAGCTTGGCGCGAAGCGCGACGGGACATTGACGGCGCTGGAGGCGCGCATCCTCTTCGACGCCGGCCTCTTCCCGGGCGCGCCGGTCGCGAACGCCTGCATCTACGTCGCCGGCTTCTACCGCGTCCCGCACATCAAGGTGCGGGGCTACGAGGTCGTCACCCACACGATCCCGAACGGCGCCTATCGCGGCCCCGGCGCGGTCCAGGGGGTGTTCGCGATCGAGTCGACGATGGACGAGCTGGCGCGCGAGCTGGACCTGGATCCGATCGAGCTGCGCCTCAAGAGCTGCGTCGTCGGCGGCGACCCGATGCCGCACGGCCAGACCTGGGCGAAGCTCGGGCTGCGGCAGTGCCTGGAGCGGCTGCGCGAGCATCCGGCCTGGCGCGACCGCGCCCGGCGCCCGAACGAGGGCGTCGGCGTGGCGATCGGCGGGCTGATGGGCACGCTCCAGCCGGCCAGCGCGCTCTGCCGCCTCGGCGCGGACGGGACGATTACCATCGTGGTCGGCTCGGTCGACATCTCCGGCTCGAACACGGCGCTCCTCCAGCTCGCGGCCGACGCCTTCGGCGTGCCGCCCGAACGGGTGACGCTGGTCAATGCCGACTCGACCACGGCGCCGTTCGCCGGCATGTCCGGCGGCAGCCGCATCACCCTGACGGTCGGCGCGGCGGTCGTCGACGCCGCCCGCGACGCCCGCTCCCAGGCGTTCGCCATCGCCGCCGACCGCCTCGAAGCATCCCCCGACGACCTCGAGCTGGTCGACGGGCGGGTCCGGGTGCGGGGGGCTCCCGAGCGGAGCCTCGGCCTCGACCAGATCGCCCAGGTCAGCACGACGATCTACAGCCCGTACCCGCCGGTGCTCGGGCGCGGGACGACCGCCCTCACCACCCGCGCCTCCGGGATGGTCGCGCACCTGGCGCGGGTCCGGATCGACCCGGACACGCATGCGCCCCGCGTGGTCGAGTACGTCGCCGTCCAGGATGCCGGCCGCGCGATCAACCCGGCCGAGGTCGAGGGCAACATCCACGGTGGGGTGGCCCAGGGGATCGGCTGGGCGCTGTACGAGACGATGGCCTTCGACCCGGAGGGGCGCATCCTGACCGCCAGCTTCCTCGACTACGCACTGCCGACGTCGCACCACGTTCCCCCGGTCGAGGCCGTGATCGTCGAGGAGGCGTCCGAGTCCGGGCCGCACGGCCTGCGCGTCGTCGGCGAGCCGCCGGTCATCCCGGGCGCGGCGACCATCGCGAACGCCATCCGCGACGCGACCGGGCTCCGGATGGCCGAGCTGCCGATCACGCCCGAGCGGCTCCACCGCGCGATCGTTGCCGCGGCGTCGCGGCCATCGGAGACGACGCAAGCGCCGGCGCATCACTGACCCGACTTTCGCTCGGAGGAGTTCCGACCATGGCGTCTTCCGTTCCCCGCGCGTGGCTCGACGGCTGCATCGACGCGCAGCGCCGCCTGGACGCGGTGGTCGAGCGCGTGACCGACGAGATCGCCCGCCGCCCCTCGCTGCTCGAAGGCTGGACCGTCGGGCACGTCCTCGCACACCTGGCCCGCAACGCCGACAGCCACCGCGGCATGGTCGAGGCGGCCCGGCGCGACGAGGTCGCCGACCAGTACCCCGGCGGGCGGGCCGAACGGGAGCGGGGCATCGAGGAGGGGCACGGGCGGCCGGCGTCCGAGCTGATCGCCGACGTCAAGGAGAGCAACCGCCGGCTGGAAGCGGCCTGGGCGGCGACGAATGAGGAGACCTGGGCGGTCGGCCTTGGCCTCCGCCGGCGCGGTCCGACGACGGTCGCCGACAACGTCTGGCAGCGCTGGCGAGAGGTCGAGATCCACATGATCGACCTGGGCCTGGCCGACGTCGGCGGGCCGGGCTGGGACGACGTCAGCGACGGCTACCTCGACGTGGAGCTGCGCGAGACGATCGCCGACCTGGACGGCCGCGTGCCGGCGGGGACGACGGTCGTGCTGGTGCCGGGCGACCGGCCATCGCGAGCGGTCGGGAATGGCGACCGGCGGGTCTTCGTGCGGGCCGCTCCGCGCCGGATCCTCGCCTGGCTGGTCGGGCGCGGCGGCGAGCCATCCTGGCCCCAGCTCGGCCCCTGGGGCTGATCCGACCGAATCCAGCCTGGTCGCCCCGGCTACCGATTGGGGCGAGCGTCTTTCCCGATCGACCGGCGTCGGCCGCGACCCGGACGACCGTCGCGACGGGCTCAGCGTTTGGGGACGAGCGCCCAGGCGGCGAGGGCGCCGGCCAGGAACCCGAACAGGTGGCCCTCCCAGGAGACGCCGCGCTGGCCGGGCAGGATGCCCCAGAGCGCGCCGCCGTACACGACCCCGACCAGCACGGCGACGAGGATCGAGACAAAGCTCCGCTCGAAGTAACCACGAAAGAGCAAGAACCCGAGGTACCCGAAGATCAGGACGCTCGCCCCGATGTGGATCGTGCCGGGTCGCGCGAACAGCCAGACGCCGAGCCCGCCGAGCAGCGCGACCGCGACCGACACGCCGACGAACTCGCGCACCCCGCGCAGCATCACCAGCCAGCCGAGCGAGACGAGCGGGATCGTGTTGGCCATCAGGTGACCGAGCCCGCCGTGGAGGAACGGCGCGAGCGCGACGCCCCAGAGGCCGGGCACGTGGCGCGGGCGGATGCCCCAGGCGTCGAGCGAGCGGCGGAAGACCAGGAGGTCGGCCAGTTCGAGCGCCCACATGATGGTGATCAGCCAGAAGAGGACCAGGAAGCGCGTCTGCACGGCGGGCGCGTCTCTCCGCGTAGGCTCGCCGGCGTGCCCCAAGGCGTCGGGCGTGGCGGCGCCCGTAGTGTACCGAGCCGCTCACGCACGGCGCGTCCATGCAGCCGGGGACGCTACCATGTGCCCAGGCTCGACGAGGGGGTGGCGCGATGGCGGTCGATGGGGTCAGGGCGCTCGTGTTCGACGTGTTCGGGACGGTCGTGGACTGGCGCAGCTCGGTGATCCGCGACGGCGAGGAGCTGGGCCGGCGGCGCGGGCTCGCGGTGGACTGGCCCCGCCTCGCCGAGCAGTGGCGCCGCGAGGGCTATCACGACACGATCCGCACGATCGTGCGCGGCGAGGCGCCCTGGGAGAACGTCGACGTCATCATGCGGCGCCACCTGGAGTCGATCCTGCCCGATTATGGCGTCACCGGCCTCTCGGCGGAAGACCTCGACTGGCTCACCCGGTCCTGGCATCGCCTCGATCCCTGGCCCGACTCCGTGCCCGGTCTGGCCCGGTTGAAGCGGAAGTACGTGATCGCCACGCTCTCGAACGGGCACGTCGTGCTGCTCACGAACATGGCGAAGTACGGCGGCCTGCCGTGGGACTGCATCCTGTCGGCCGAGCTGGTGGAGAAGTACAAGCCCGATCCGGCGACCTACCAGTCGACGTATCGGTTCCTGGGGCTCAGGCCGGGCGAAGTGATGATGACGGCCGCCCATAGCAACGACCTGCGAGCGGCGCGCGAGCAGGGCCTCCGGACGGCGTTCATCTCGCGACCATCGGAGTGGGGGCCGAATGGACCGCGCGAGGAGCCCGACCCGGAGTTCGACGTGATCGCCGCGGACATGATCGACCTGGCCGACAAGCTCGGCGCCTGACGCGCGCCGCTGGTTCCACGCCTCAACGGGCGGCGCCGGTCGCCTCGGGAGCGCCGTGTACAGGCGCTCGGTCACCAGCGACTTGGTAGTCAGCTCGGAGATCCGGGTCGGCGGGCGCGTCCAGTGGCGGATGTGCAGGTGGCGAGCGTGCCCCGAGCCGTCGGCCGTGGGCGGTCGCGTCGGTCGTGCTGATGTTCACGGCATTCATCGCCCTCACCATCGCCGGGCTGCAGTCCTCCTGGTCACCGGTCCTCGTTGGCTGGCGGGACATCCCGTTCCCGCCGATCGTCGTGCAGAACCTGACCACGCCGCGGCAGGTCGCCGGGGCGCACGTGTTCCAGGACCATGGCTGCAACGCCCTCGGCACGCTGGGCGGACAGACCGGTCCGAACCTCTCGAACATCGGCGCCAAGTACGAGACCCAGTACCTCGTCCTGACCATCCTGCGCTGGCGGGCCAATATGCCGGCCTACGCCGGGACGATCGGCCGCCAGGATCTGGCGAACCTGGTCGCGTTCCCCGAGACGCCGCGGTACCCGCCGCCGACCGGCTGGGTGGGTGGATCGAGGCCAGGAGCTCGTCGAGTAGCGCGGGGCGGTCGCCCTCACCCCGGGCACGAGATCCGGCAGGCTCCTACGACACGCCGCCGAAGCTGAGCGCCTTGGTCCGCAGGAGGGCGTAGACGGTCTCGAAGTTCGGGACCGGCACCTCGACCGCCCGCCCACGGCGAACGACCGAGCCGGCCAGATGCTCCAGCTCGACGCGCCGCTGGGCCTCGAAGTCCCGCTGCATCGAGGTCGTGTGGGTGTCGGGCAGGTTCAGGAAGAACTGCTCGACGCTCGTGTACGACTCGTCGGGCAGGTTGACCCCACTGGAGCGGCCGACCGCCATCACCTCGCGCATCATCGTCAGGTAGAGCGCCTTGCCCTCCCGCGCCGCGCGCACCTTGCCGCTCGGCAGGTTGGTGGCACTGGTCAGGCCGGCCAGCGGCGCCAGCAGCATTAACTTCTCCCAGAGCGAGCGCTGGATGTCGGCCGTCGCCTGGACGTCGATGCCGGCCGCCTTCATCGCGCCGGCGATCGTCTCGACCCGCTCGGACATGCCACCCCGCGGCTCGCCGATCACGACGGCCGCGAACGGGCTGAATCGCTCGACGACGCCCGGCTCGGCGATCCGCGCGCCGATGTTGGTCATCCCGCCCAGCATCCGATCCGGCCCGACCACCGCACCGATCTCCTGGACGGCGTCGACCCCGTTCTGGAGTGGCACGACGGTCGTATTCGCGGCAACGATCGGCTTGATCGCCTCGGCGGCCGGCCCGGTGTCGTACGTCTTGACCGTGAACAGCACCAGGTCCGGGCTCACGCCGATGTCGGCGGGCCGCTCGACGGCGCGCGTCGGCTCGATCGGGAGGCGCTCGCCCTGGTCGATCACCAGCAGGCCGCGATCAAGTATCGCCGCCAGATGCGCGCCGCGCGCGACGAACGTCACCTCGTGGCCGGCGCGGGCCATCAGCCCGCCGAAGTACCCGCCGACCCCACCGGACCCCATCACCAGGACGCGCATCCCGACACCCTCCAGCCATGATCCGCGACGTCGTTCGCCAGGCTCCGCTCGGCTCAGGATGACACGCCCGCCGGCTTAGCACAAGAGCTGGGCGGGGGACGGGGATACGGCTCGGCCGGCGCCGGGGCACCAAGTGACCCGCCGATGCGCCCCCAGCCGCGCGAGGCATGTCACCCCTCCAGCAACAGCGACTCCGGGTCCTGCACGAGATCACGGACGCGGACGAGGAACTGGACCGCCTCGCGGCCGTCGACGATGCGGTGGTCGTAGCTGAGCGCCAGGTACATCATCGGGCGGGCCACGATCTGGCCGTCGCGGACGACCGGCCGCTCCTCGATGCGGTGCATGCCGAGGATGCCGACCTGTGGCGGGCTCAGGATCGGGGTCGACATCAGCGAGCCGAAGATGCCGCCGTTGGTGATCGTGAAGGTGCCGCCGCGCAGGTCCTCCAGCGTCAGGGTGTTGTTCCGGGCCTTCTCGGCGAACTGGGCGATCTCGCGCTCGATCTCGGCGAAGCTCTTGCGGTCGGCGTCGCGCACGACCGGCACCACCAGCCCCTCCGGCGCGCTGACGGCGATCCCGATGTCGTAGTACCGCTTGCGGACGATCTCGTCGCCCTGGATCTCGGCGTTCAGCTCCGGGAACGCCTTGAGCGCCCCGACCACGGCCTTGGTGAAGAACGACATGAAGCCCAGGCCGATCCCGTGGCGCTGCTGGAAGGCCTCCCGGCGCCGCCGGCGCACCTCCATGACAGCCGTCATGTCGACCTCGTTGAAGGTCGTGAGCATGGCAGCGGTGCGCTGGGCCTCGACGAGCCGCTGGGCGATTGTCTGGCGGCGACGGGACATTCGCACCCGCTCCTCGCCGCGCGGGTCGGCCGCCCGGGCGGGCGCCGGCGGGGCCGGCGGGGTCGGGCGGGGCGGCGC
>JALYGH010000642.1 GCA_030777205.1 Chloroflexota bacterium | reverse complement strand
GCCGTCGAGCCAATGGCGATCCCGACGGACGGCCTGGCCGTGGCCGGATCGGACCGGGCTGCGCTGCCCAGGCCACCATCGCCCGCGGCGGTGGCTGCGCCCGCTCGCCCGGAGCTCGTGGACGCCGCATACGGCCCCCACGAGGCCCACCCGGGGGCGACGCTGACCCTGACCTACGGTGTCAACAACCCGGAGACAGAGGCGCTCGAGGTCGTGCTCGGTGGTGCGGTCCGCCATGAAGGGGGCGACTGGCTGGCCGACCCGGACGGCGAGCGCCTCGTGCACGTCCCGCCGGGCCGATCGACCCACACCCGCCACTTCCGCATGCCGCCCGACGCCGACGTCGGGGCGTACCACATCCGAGTCACCCTGCTGTCCGCCGATCGGCAGGTCACCTATGCCGAGCGCACAGATCCAACGAGCCTCACCATCGGTCCGGATGACGCGCCAGGCGCGCTCGACGTGCCGGTCCCGCCGGATGCGTCGGACGAAGCACCGCCCACACTCGCCCCGTCCTCGGCTCCGGCGACCCCGACTGCCGTGCCGACGGTCCCGCCGCCCCCCGCGCCTCCGACTTCGACGCCCCTGCCACCCATGGCCACGCCGGCCCCGCCGACGCCCTCGCTCGAGCCGTCCGCGCCCCAACCAGCGCCACCACGCAGCGCGACGACACCGGTCCCGCGCCCACCGGATACCGGCGAGCCGCGCCGCCAGAGCGCACGCGATGGTCGGTACAATTGCAGCGATTTCCCGAGCCAGGCGGCGGCTCAGGCCGTCCTGCGGGCGGACCCCTCCGATCCCCACCACCTGGACGCCGACCGGGACGGGATCGCCTGCGAGAAGAATCCGCCGCCGCGCGATACTCGGCGCGTCCCACGCTGATCGCGCCCGCCTCGTGAGCCGCGCTGCCGCTGCCCCGTCACGGTTGGGGAGCCCGGCCGCGTAGCCGCTCCGTCGCGTCCCAGTCGATGCTGTAGTGCTCCGGCAAGGCGATCCGTTCCTCCGGGCGCCGCGTGCAGCGTACGACCACGCCGTACTCGCGCTCGGCCGCCTCCGGCGAGACGTAGCCGACGATCACGTCCGCCAGTACCCGCTCCGGCTCACGCTCGAACGGATCGTAGTAGCCACCGCCGCCCGGCAGCTTGACCGTCGCGCGGGTGTCCGGGTCGAAGCGATGCTGGCGCTTCGGGCTCGGGTAGTCGCCCCCACTGGTGAGGTACTCGCCGGCCGCGCCCGGCTTGCCGCCGTGGAGCCCCTGGGCCGGGTAGCGCGTGCGGTCGTACATCCCGCTCATCGCCCAGTGCTCGCCGCTGACCGAGCCGATCGTCACCGCCTGGCCAAGCCCGCCGCGGTGGCGGCCCGGGCCGCCGGAGTCCGTCCGGAGCGCCCGCTCCCACATCACCAGCGTCGTCAGGTTCTCCATCACCTCGCCGGGCACGCCCGCCAGGCCGGTCGGGAAGCCGACGTTGTTCAGCCCGTCCTTGGTCGGGCGAGCGCCGGTCCCGCCACACTGGAACAGGGTGAAGACGTACCCCTCGCCGTTGCGCTGGACGCCTCGGAAGACGGTGTTCCAGGACGGCCCGGCCCCGTCGGCCATGAACTGGTTCGGCATGGCCTTCGCCAGCGCGCCGAACACGAGGCCCGGCAGGAAGTGGCCGATGATGTGCCGGGCCGCGACCGGCGCCGGGTGGATCGGATTGACGATCGTGCCCGGCGGGGCGGTCACGTGGACCGGGCGGAACGAGCCCTCGTTGTGCGGGACCTCCGGCGAGATGGCCGCCTTGACGGCGAAGCTGGTGTAGGCGTGGGTGTAGTTCAGGACCGAGTTGATCCCGAACCGCGACTGCGGCGACGACCCGGCGTGGTCCACGGTCAGCTCGTCGCCGGCCACCGTCACCGTGGCCTTGAGGACGATCGGCTCGTCCTCGAAGCCGTCCGACCACAGCTCGTTCTCGTAGACGCCGTCCGGGAAGCGCGCGATCGCCTGGCGCAGCGCCTGCTCGCTGCGCTCGATGATCGCCGCCCCGAGCGGGTCGATCGAGTCGAGCCCGAACTCCTCCATGAACTCGATCAGCGCCGCCCCGCCGAC
>JALYGH010000641.1 GCA_030777205.1 Chloroflexota bacterium | reverse complement strand
CGGCGCTTGCGCCGTTCTTGATCGTCGGCTTCGGCTTCGGCGCCAGCTTCGTGGCGCTGTTCGCCCAGCTCGGCGGCGGCATCTACACCAAGGCCGCCGACGTCGGCGCTGACCTGGTCGGCAAGGTCGAGGCGGGCATCCCGGAGGACGACCCGCGCAACGCGGCCGTCATCGCCGACCTCGTGGGGGACAACGTCGGCGACTGCGCCGGCCGCGGCGCCGACCTGTTCGAGTCGATGTCCGCCGAGAACATCGGCGCGATGATCCTCGGCGTCGCGATCTACCTGGCGACCAACGACGTAGCCTGGATCTTCTTCCCACTGGTCGTCCGCGCCGTCGGGCTGCTCGCCTCCATCGCCGGCGTCTACGCGGTGAGCATGGGCGAGATCCGCGACCCGATGCGGGCGCTCGACCGCGGCTATTGGACGATGACGATCCTCTCGGCGCTCGGCATCATCGGCGTCACCCTGGTGATGCTCGGGAGCTGGTGGTTGGTGGCCTGCGGCCTGGTCGGCCTCGCCACCAGCGTGGCGTTCGTCTACCTGACCCAGTACTACACGGCCGGCTCGTGGCGCCCCGTGCAGGAGCTGGCCCGCGCCTCCAAGACCGGGCCCGCCACGAACATCATCTCCGGCTTCGCCGTCGGCCTCGAGACGACTGGCCCGACGGCGATCGTCATCTCGGCCGCCCTGTTGCTCAGCTTCTTCTTCGGCGAGCAGTGGTCGGCGAGCGTCCCGCAGCTCAACCTGCCGCTCGGCGTGGGTGGCCTGTACGGGACCGCCGTGGCGACGATGGGCATGCTGACGACCGTCGCCTACATCCTGGCGATGGACACGTTCGGCCCGATCACCGACAACGCCGGCGGCATCGCCGAGATGTCGGACGCCCCGGAGGAGACGCGCCACATCACCGACGCGCTCGACGCGGTCGGCAACACGACCAAGGCGCTGACCAAGGGTTACGCAATCGCCTCGGCCGCGCTGGCCGCGTTCCTCCTCTTCAGCGCCTACCTCGACGAGGTCCGCCGCATCCGGCCCGATCTCGGCCACATCGCGGTCGACCTGACGAAGGTCGAGGTGTTCGTCGGCGGCTTCCTCGGCGCGATGCTCGTCTTCCTGTTCTCTGCCCTCGCGATCCGCGCCGTCGGCAGCGCGGCCGGCGACATCATCACCGAGGTGCGCCGGCAGTTCAAGGCGGACCCGGGCATCCTCGAGGGCCGCAGCAAGCCGGATTACGCCCGCTGCGTCGACATCACGGCGCGGGCTGCCCTCCGCGAGATGGTCGCGCCGGGGCTCCTCGCGGTCGGGTTCCCGGTTATCGTGGGCCTGGTGCTCCGCCACGAAGCCGCGGCGAGCTTCCTGATGATTGGCACGATGGCCGGCATCTTGATGGCGACCGTGCTGAACAACAGCGGCGGCACCTGGGACAACGCCAAGAAGTTCATCGAGTCCGGCGAGCTAAAGGGCGACGGCGGCGAGGTGCTCGGGAAGCGGACCCCGGCCCACGCGGCGGCCGTCGTCGGCGATACGGTCGGCGACCCATTCAAGGACACGGCCGGCCCGTCACTCCACGTGCTCATCAAGCTGCTGAGCACGGTCACCCTGGTGCTCGCGCCGCTCTTCGTACGCTAGCCCCAAGACCAGTAAGGTAGCGTGAATCGCGGTAGCCTTTCCGGTCCCGTCGATCGGGAGGGCTACCGACGACGCTGCGTGGATGGGCGTGGGAGGCGGCGATCGGGCCGGCCGGACTGGGGGACCGACCGCTGCTGGAGGTGCTGGAAGCCGCGAGCTCCGACGAGTCGGTCGACGCCGCGATCGAGGCGACCGGGACGCGAGAGCCACATCGACGGCGGCTGCCGACCCACCTGGTGGTGACCCTGGTCGTGGCGATGGGGCTGCTGAGCAACTTCCCGCTCAAGCGCCCACTGCCGGCTGGCGTCGCCCCGACCCTGCCTCCTGTCGCTGTGACGGTCGTCCGCGTCCTCTGGCCCTAGACTCATTGGTATTGGGGCTACATGGAGCAGGACTGGCTACGGAGCAGGACTCGCTGAGCGCGAGGTCGGTCCGCGACCTGCTCGCCTGAATGAGGGCGGTGGATGAGACTTCGATCGCGGGAGCCGCCGATAGCGCGGGGCGATCGGTCAGCGATAACCGACCGACGCCACGGCAGGGGCCGGCTCACGTCGTCCCGAGCGCCTGCTCGACGAGGCTCAGCAGCTATCGGGGCGAGAACGGCTTGGTGATGTACCGATCCGCCCCGGCTTCCCGCCCTGCTCGCGTGTCCGATTCCTGCACGCCGGAAGTTATGAGGATGACGTACGTGCCTACCAATTCGGGATCGGCCCTGATCAGCCGCGCCAGCTCGAGCCCTGTGCGCTTCGGCATCTTCTCGTCCAGCACTGCCACCGCCGGACGGTGCTGTCGGATCAGCGCCCAGGCGTCATCACCATCCACCGCGTCGATCACCACGCAGCGGTCCGACCGGACCGTCGCCGACACGAGCAGCCGCAGGCTGGGCTCGACGTCGCCGACGATGACGGTTCTCACGTCGGCCGCATCGGTGCAGGAGTCGCCGTGGTCCGGCTCATGGTGAGCGTCCCCATCGCGGCGTGACGGGTCGAAGTCAGTGCCTCAGACACGGCGGACATACGCGGCGTCGCCGAAGTCTGCCGCCGTTGCGGCGTGGGGTTCCCGCCTGCGTCAACCGTCGAAGTCACACACATCCGTGCGATGGGCCCGAGCCCCGGAAACAGCGCCGGCGGCGGAACGGCTCGAGTCCGAACCGCGGCTCCCCTCTTGCTCAAGCACGTCGCCGTCCGCGAGCGGGAGCGTGAAGCTGAAGCGCGCCCCTTGGCCCGGCCCGGGCGACTCGGCCCAGATCCGACCGCGGTGGGCCTGGACAATCGACTGCACGATCGCCAGGCCCAGGCCGGTGCCCTGGATCGCGCGGTGGTCGTCACAGTCCACCCGGTAGAACTTCTCGAACAGACGGGGCAGGGTCTCGGGCGGGATCCCGAGGCCCTCGTCGCTCACCGACACCTGGACGACGCCGTCGGTTGCCAGCGCTTCCAGGCGCACCGGCCCGCCGTCAGGCGAGAACTTGCGGGCGTTGGACAGCAGGTTCGAGAGTACCTGCTGCACGCGATCCGCGTCGGCCCGCACCGGCGGCAGGGCGCCGATCACGTCCAGGATGATCGGCCGCGCCGGATCGGCGCCGGCTCCGGCCACGGCTCGCTCGAGGACCGGCCGCAGATCGGTGGGTCGCGCCGCGATCGGCTCCCGACCGCTCTCGATCCGCTGCAAGCTCAAGAACTCGTTGACGAGGGCCGTGAGCCGGCGGCCCTCGTCGACCATCACGGTCAGGAAATGCTGACGCTCCGCCTCGGACCACTCGCGCATGAGGAGCAGCTCGGCGAACCCCGTGACGCTCGCGAGCGGTGTGCGAAGCTCGTGGCTGACCACCGAAACGAGCTCGTCCTTGGTGCGCTGCAGGTCACGCTCGGCGGTCACGTCGTGCAGGAGCATGCCCACGCCAAGGCCTGTTCCGGCGTCGGCCACGGGGAAGATCTGGAAGAGGACGTCTCGTCGTGCCGGTCGAACCACGGCCACTTCGAATGACGGCCGCTGCTCCGGAGTGGCGATGGCCTCCCTTGCCGCAGCCAGGGCGGTGCTCGGATCACCGAACGAGCGGCGGATCATGCCGAAAGCTACCTCGGCATGCGCGCCGGTCAGCGCCCTCGGGTCTGCCCCGAGGAGCGTCCCGGCGCGCGCGTTGCAGTAGCGGATCAGGCCGGCCGAATCGATCACGATCAGCCCGTCGCTCATGCCGGCCATGGTACCTGCCAGCGTCGCCCGTTCTCGGTCGATCTCCCGGAGGAGGCGATTACGGTGTTGCTCGGCCCGCGCGCGCTCCGCCGTGCGGGCTGCCAGGTCGTCACGCAGCTCTCCGAAGACCCGCGCCACGTGGGCCACTTCGGTGATGCGGCTTCGCGGCAGCGGGGCCGTGACGTCGCCGGACTTGAATGTGCCCACGGCGCGGGACAGCGTGTCGAGCGGCGCGCCCAGCCAGCTCCCGGTGACGGCCCCGAGCGCCGTCGCGGCGGCGATGAACGACACGAGCATCCCGAAGTACATGTCGCCGGCGGCACGCGTGGTGGCCAGGGCGGCGGCGGCCGGACGCTCCACCACCACCGCCCAGCCGAGCCCGGGTACGCGGGCGTAGCCCGCGAGCCGCTCGCCGGTCGGAGCCCCGTAGCTGAGCGCACCGGAACTATCGTCGGACGTGAGCAGGGCGGCCACCGGCGGCGCCTCGGATACATCATCGAGGGGCTGGCCGGGCGACCCGGCCGGCACGCCGATAGCCCGTCCGGAGGCGTCGATCAAGTAAGCCTCCCCGCCATAGCCCGGCCCGGCGCGATCGAGGAGCGCCACCAGTCGGTCCGCCGTGACCACGCCGAGCGCCAGCCCGGCGAACCCGCCGTCGAGCTGGCGGATCGGCTCCCCGAACACGACCTCCAGGGTGTCGGCGAAGGGCCACGAGCCGACATCCAGGACTGCCTGGTTGGTGAGCCGGGCCACCTCGAACACGGTAGATCCGGCCACAGAACCGATCGGGCGCTGGCCGCTCCATGCCATCTGCTCCCCGTCGGCGTTGACGGTCGAGAAGATGGTGATGTCGGGGTAGGCCGTGGCGAAGCCCCGCACGAGGTTCCCCTGCGCCGTGGGCTCCATCGCCGACAGGCTCGACTGGGCGGCAAGTGCGGCGAGCGCGGCGCGCTGGAAGGCCGCCGCGTCGGCGACGTGCTGAGCGAGCGCCACGGCGCGGGTGTGCTGGACGGCAAGGGCTTCATCCCTCGCCGCACGCTCCTCCCGGTCGGCTTCGAGCGCCAGCGCCACCGTGAGCGGCAGGGCGGCCGCAATCGCCAGCGCCAGGGCGACGCGCGTCCGGAGCGATCCCGGGTCCACGCAGCGGAGGCGGGGGCTCAGCCACGGCAGGAGCCCAAGTATCGTGCCGAAGCCACCGTAGTAGGTGATGACGCCCCAGGCTCGGGGTGCCAGCGGCACGGCAAAGAGGTACGAGAAGAGCGTGCCGGCGGCCAACAGGTGCGCGCACCGGGATAGCGCGCGTGGCGGGGAGCGGTGCATCTGGCTGAAAACTAGCGTCAGCCCGCTCACGAGGGACGCCACGCCGTACCAGGAGGGCGCGGGGCTGTAGCCCAGCGCACCGAGCAGATCCGGTGCGGCAAGGATGATCAGGCCGGTCAGGACGGCAGTCGCCCCCATCAGCACGGTGAACAGATCCGGGCTGCCCGCGCGCCAGGCGGTAGCGCCCGACAGGATGGGGGCGGCTGCCGTCCCCAAGGCCAGCGCGACGTAGCCCAGGGTCCGCATCCAGCCGCCGCTAGTCGCGACGCCGAACGCCAGTAGGACGCCGCCGGCCACGAGGTGCGCCAGGATGACCAGCGACCGTCGCGGTGCGAGCGCCGCGACGCCGATGAGGGCAGCCCCGGCCAGCAGAACCACGGCTGCCCACAGCGTCGGGTGCGGCCGCAGCGAGGTGTACGCCGGGCCGAAGTGGTGCGGCGCCACGATCATCAGCGCCCCGACGAGGCCGCAGAACGCCCCCACGGCCCACTGGAGGGTATCGATCGCCGCGCCCCGGGGCGAATAGGCGAGGGGTGCTACACCGCCGAGACGCATGCCGTTCGCACCATGCCGAGAAGCACTCCTAGCTCGGGTGGCTTCGCTGCGACGCCGGCCGGCATCGCCGACCACCCGGCCAGGGGCTCCCGCAGTGCCGAGCGCCGCGTGCTCGATCGGCAGGCGCCACTAAAGACCGGTAACATGCGCTACCATGTCGAGGCAATCCGTCGCATCCTCGCGCCGCGGGGGATTCGGCGTTCCCTACCGTAGCAATCTCATTGTGACGCGCATCGAGCTACGGTGGGCAGAGGCCCGATTGCGATCCGGTTGAGGTCCGGGCCGGACCGCGCCCAATGGCCGAGCAATCCCGAAGCCGTCGTTGCGATCCCTGTACACGTGGGCGAACATGAATGACTCTCGTGCGGGCAGCGAGCGCCGCGGCCGGCCGTGGGAGAAATCTCGCGTTGAGGGGACGTTGCGATCCGGTTGAGGAGCGCGGAAAGGCGTTGGCAGCCGGGGCGTGCCGAGCTATGCTCCATGTCTATGGTTGAGACGCTACGCGGGCGGCCTGCCCGGCCGTCGTGGTTCCCGTGGGCATAAGGCCGCATCCCAGCCGACCGGTCAGGTCGGGGTGGCGGAGGACCTCATGACGGGCGGCAATCGAGATCTTCACCCTCCGCCGCGATCCACGACAGGCCATCGAGGATCGGATCTCGGATCGGCGGGACTGCTCGCGGTGGTCGGACCCGAGCTCGGTGCGTCGGTGGCGACGCTTGGGGCATCGGCGGAGGTGCTGATCGAGGACCTCGACCGGCTCGATGCGCGGACTATCGGGTGTCAGGCGGCGGTGATTCGCTGTCGCGCCCTTCGATTGCAGGCCTACGTCGAGAACCTGCTGTGCGCGGCCACCATCCGCCAGGGACGCTTCCGGGTCCAGCCGAGACCCCTCAATCTGGCCGAGGCGGCGGCGGAGGTGCGGGCGGTCGTTGGTCCCCTGCTCGCCGAGAAGGCGCAGCGGCTGCGCCTGTCCGCGCGCGGCGCGCTCCCGAATGTGCTCGCCGATGGCCTGCGGATCGGTCAGGTGCTCGTCAACTTGGTTGGCAACGCCATCCGATTCTCGGACCCCGGCACGCCGATCGACGTCACCATCGCTGCTCGTGGCGACCGGGTGCGGGTCACCGTGAGCGACCGAGGGCCCGGACTCCCCGCGGGCACCACCGGGGCGCTGTTCGAGCCGTCTCGCCGCGCGGCACCGGCCGCCGGGGGCGACCCACAGAGGATCGGCCTCGGGCTCCCGGTGGTCAAGCACATCGTCGAGGCCCACGGCGGCCGCGTGGGGGCGGGGCCACGCCCGGGCGGGGGAGCGCGCGTCTGGTTCGAGCTGCCGGTTGCGACCCCACACGTAAGCGCTTGGGCCGCGGGACGATCACCCCGCCCCAAGTCGCGCCGGATGTTGGCGCCGGGGACCCGCTGACCGTGCTCCGAGACGCATCCGAGCCCCACGTCGACGCTCGCGCCCGGCCCCGGTCCGGTGCGGAGGCCGGCCAGGTAAACCCCCGTGCGATGCGCCCCGGGGTGGGGCGACGGTGAGCGCGCGCCGAGTGCTGGTCATCGAGGACGACGACGCCCATCGGCTCCTGCTGCAGGAAGTGCTGGAGATCGGCGGGTACGTGGTCACGGCCATCGACTCGGCGGTCGGGGCGATAGGGATCGTCCACGACCTACGCCCGCACATCATCCTGCTCGACCTTGGGCTGCCCCTGCGGTCGGGCGCGTCGCTGCTGGCCGAGCTGAAGGCCGATCCCCGCACCGCGGACCTGCCCGTTGTCGTCGTTTCGGCGATGGGCGAGCTGCTGCCGGACGAACGGCGCGGGCAGGCGGCGGCCGTGGTCGGCAAGCCGGTCTCGCCCCGCGCCCTGTTGGAGATCCTCGCGGCCGTGCAGTGGCCCCGCATCGCCGACGAGTCCGACGAAACCTGATCGCACCGCCCGACGGCCGCCGGGGCACTGATCGTCCCGGCGACCGGGCTCGATTGCCGAGGACGCTACGGCGTCTCCCGTTGCGGGATGGAGAACCAGAACGTCGCCCCCCGGCCCGGGCGGCTGCACACCCCGACGCGCCCACCGTGCAGCTCGACGAGCGGCTTCACGACGGCCAGGCCAAGCCCGCTGCCCCGGTTCGGCGAATTGACCGCCGCTGCTTCTCGATAGAACTTCTCCCAGACCCGCCCCTGCGCCGCGGGTGCGAGGCCGGGGCCGCGGTCCGCCACCTCGACCACTATGTCGTCACCCCGTCGCTCGGCACGGACAATGATCGGCCCCGCGGGCGCGTAGGGGAGCGCGTTGATCACCAGGTTGCTCACCGCTTGGGTGAGCCGCTCCGGATCCAGGTACGCCTCCAACGCCTCGGGCAGCTCCGCCACGAGCCGCTCGCCGCCCGGCTGCGCCCGGAAGGCGTCGACCAGCGACCGGAGCACGCCGACGAGATCGGTTCGGGAGGGCCGGACGTCGACCAATCCTTGCTCGAACCGCGAGAGGTCGAGCAGGTCGTCGACCAGCCGCACCATGATGCTCGAACCGCTGTAGATCTCGCCGGCCATCCGGGCCACGCGGTCCGGCGGAAGGAGAGTGACGTGCTCGTGCAGCAGCTCGGCATAGCCATGGATCAGCGTCAGCGGAGTGCGCAGCTCGTGCGCGGCCGTGCCCAGGAACTTGGCCTTGTTCGGGCCAGCTCCCGCAGCGCCTCCGCCGCTGCCGCCCGCTCGAACAGCCGCGGGTTCTCGATGGCGACGGCCGCCTGGTCGGCGAACGCCTCGAGCAGCTCGATGTCGGCCGGACCGAACCGCCGCTCAAGCCCGCGCAGCACGGCCAGGATCCCCAGCACGCGGTCCCGGCCGCGGAGCGGCACGCCCAGCCAGACGACCGGCCCTTGTTCCCGGGCGAGATCCCGGATCGTCGCATCCGCGCGGATCGTCGCCCACGTCCGGGCTGATGATGGCGCGACGCTCGGTCGCCACGCGGCCACTCAGGCTACCCTCCAGCTCGAGCCGCTCTTCGACGGCGGCCCATCCGAGGGAGCCGTGAGTCGCCCGGAGTACCAGCGCGTCGCCGTCGAGCAGCCGCAGCCGCGCGCCCTCGGCCTCGAGCAGGTGGGCCGCCTCCTCGGTGATGCGCCCGCAGCAGGTCGAGCCGCGGCCCGAGTGCGAGGCGCCGGTTGACGTCGAGGAGCGCGGCGAGTCGCCGGGCCTGGCGCTCGGTCGCCTCGTGCAGCCGAGTGTTGCGGAGCGCCGCCGCCTGGGCCACGACGCTTTCAACCAGCTCCAGATCCTCGTCACCGATCGCCAGCGGCTGGTGGAACAGCAGCGTCAGGAGCCCGTACCGTTCCTCGCCGACCATGAGCGGCACGCCGACTTAGGTCCTGAGCCCGTATCGGCGCGTCATCGAGTGGTTGATCCAATTCGGATGCGCCTCGACGTCGGCAGTTTGGTAGAGCCGGCCGCTCGCAAGGACGACCTGATTCAGGCTATCGCAACCGGCCGGCCGCCGGAGCCCGGGCTCAATCGCCGGACCGAGGGGTGCGGCGGTGGCCACCACTACCAGGTCGCCGGTCGCCTCGTCCAACATCCACAGGCCCGCGTACGGCGCGGCGAGCAGGCGTGCCACGGCCTCGGCCAGGTGGCGGAGGATCGCCGGCTCCTCGATCCCGAGCGTGACGAGCCGACTGATCTCGGTCAACGCATGCAGGCGCCGCCCGCCATCGCCGTCGACCTTTTGGAGCAGCGCCGCGCCCGAGTCCGTCCGTCGCAAACGTGCCAGGCGCGGCTCACTCATCGGAAGCTCATCAGGCTCTCAGGGGGTGAGTGCGGAGATTATAACTGTTGCGCACCCGCCGAGCTGCATTGCGAGGTTCGGCGGGCACCCGTCAGCGGCCTGCATGGGCGAGCGGGCGGGCTGGCACGAAGCGCCGATGCGAGGGGCGGCCCTTCGTAGGGCGGCTGTCGATCATCTGCCTGGGACATCGGGGCGGTGGCGGTACGGGGGTGTGGTGCCACTGCCAGGCTGGCGAGCGTCGCCGCCGGGCGCGGCGACCGACACAGGGCGACGAGCGACGCGGCACCTGACGCCGTCGACCCCGGAC